>DWUW01000120.1 GCA_019120525.1 Candidatus Eisenbergiella stercorigallinarum
GACGGACCTTGGCACCTACAACGATTATACGGTGGAGTGCCTGAGGGGGATGGACGCCCTTCTTCTGGAGGCCAATCATGATGTGAACATGCTCCAGGTGGGGCCGTATCCCTATCCGTTGAAGCAGCGGATCCTGGGGGACAGGGGGCATCTGTCCAATGAAAATTCCGGGCGGCTTCTGGGGCGGCTTCTGCATGATAAGCTGAAATACATTGTCCTCGGACATCTGAGCAGGGAAAACAACCTGCCCCAGCTGGCCTATGAGACGGTGCGGCTGGAGATCGACCAGGCGGACAATCCGTACAGGGCGGGCGACTTCCCGATCCAGGTGGCGAAGAGAAGCGAGCCCTCCGCAGTGATCGAGATCGCGTAAGAACCAGAATAAAGTGCCGCTTTTGGCGGCAGGAGGAGCAGAGGAATGAAAAGAACCATTATTACAGTAGTCGGGCACGATACCGTGGGAATCATCGCGAGGGTATGTACCTATCTCGCGCAGAACAATATCAATATCCTGGATATCAGCCAGACGATCGTGCAGGAATATTTCAATATGATGATGATCGTGGACATGAACCGGGCGGAGAAGAGCTTCGGGGAGATCGCGGAGGAGCTGACGCAGCTGGGAGAACAGATCGGCGTTATCATCAAGTGTCAGAGCGAGGAAATTTTCAGCCAGATGCACAGGATCTGAACGGAGGACGGCATGATCAACATATTTGAAGTGAACGAGACCAATAAGATGATCGAGAAGGAGAATCTGGACGTGCGCACCATCACGCTCGGGATCAGCCTTCTTGACTGTATTGATTCCGACGCGGACGCACTGAACCGGAAGATCTATGACAAGATCACGCATGCGGCGGAGAATCTGGTGAAGACCGGGGAGGAGATCTCGGCGGAGTTCGGGATCCCGATCGTAAACAAGAGGATTTCCGTAACGCCCGCGGCGCTGATTGGAAGCGCCGCCTGCCGCTGTAAGGAGGATTTTGTGCGGATCGCGCAGACGCTTGACCGGGCGGCCAAGCAGGTGGGCGTGAATTTCATCGGCGGCTATTCCGCCCTGGTGTCCAAGGGGATGACGCCCGCGGACGAGCTCCTGATCCGCTCCATTCCTCTGGCGCTCTCCACTACGGAACGGGTATGCAGCTCCGTAAACCTGGGTTCCACGAAGACCGGCATCAATATGGACGCGGTACGCCTGATGGGAGAGATCATCCTGGAAGCGGCCCATCTGACGGCGGATACGGATTCCTCCGCCTGCACGAAGCTGGTGGCCTTCTGCAACGCGCCGGACGACAATCCGTTCATGGCGGGGGCGTTCCACGGCGTGACGGAGGCGGACCAGGTGATCAACGTGGGCGTCAGCGGCCCGGGCGTTGTGAAGACGGCGCTGGAAAAGGTGCGCGGGGAAAGCTTTGAGGTGCTCTGCGAGACGATCAAGAAAACGGCCTTTAAGGTGACGAGAGTGGGGCAGCTGGTGGCAAAGGAAGCCTCCGAGCGGCTGAACATCCCCTTCGGCATTGTGGATCTGTCCCTGGCGCCTACGCCGGCCATCGGCGACAGCGTGGCGGATATCCTGTGCGAGATCGGCCTGGAGCATGCGGGAGCGCCCGGGACCACGGCGGCGCTGGCGCTTTTAAATGACCAGGTGAAAAAGGGCGGCGTTATGGCGTCCTCCTATGTGGGAGGCTTAAGCGGCGCGTTCATCCCTGTGAGCGAGGACCAGGGCATGATCGACGCGGTTTCCGCCGGCGCGCTTTCCCTGGAGAAGCTGGAGGCCATGACCTGTGTCTGCTCGGTCGGCCTGGACATGATTGCCATCCCGGGAGATACGAAGGCGTCCACCATTTCCGGCATCATCGCGGATGAGATGGCCATCGGCATGGTCAACCAGAAGACCACAGCCGCGCGCCTGATCCCCGTGATCGGAAAGACGGTGGGAGACCATGCGGAATTTGGCGGCCTTCTGGGCCACGCGCCCATCATGCCGGTCAATTCCTTCGGCTGCGATGCCTTTGTGGGCAGGAAGGGAAGGATCCCCGCACCCATCCACAGCTTTAAAAACTGATGATCTGTCTCTGATATTCATTTAAGAAGGGCGTTCCATATCTGCTGCTGACGGCGGCCTGATAGATATGGGACGCCCTGATTTCTTCTGCCAGAAGCGGCAGCAGGCTATCCGGAAGCAGCTCTCTGGCTGTCGCCAGCCGGAAAAACAGGGGGGAAGCCCCCTTTTTTTTAATTTCGGAAAGGAGCGGCAGAGCCCGGGCTGAGAAGCCGAGCATTCTCAGATACACGGGAAAGCCCTGGGCTTTGCTTTCTTCCAGATCCCTCTGCCTGATGCCCAGGAGGATATGGCAGAGACCTCTTGACGCGCGCGCGTGGGGAAGGTCCCTGGAATGCAGGAGCCTGCAGAGCTCCTGCCAGCCGGAAAAGAGGTAAAGCTGCTTCTCGATCTTGTCCGCCAGGGCCTTGCTGATATCGGCGAAGTCAGTAAGAGGGGAGGGGGCTTTGGAAAAATCGGGTCCTTCCAGAAGCTCAAGCAGGCGGCAGCGCAAGGGAAGGACAAAGTCTTCCTCCGTAATGGGTCCCCGGCCATCCTGCCGTTTAAAGAGAAGCTGCCAGGTGATGGAAGGAAGGCTGGGACGAAGCTTTTGAAAGGCCTCATCCGCAGAGGGGCCATCCTGCAGGGCAGCCCGGACCGCGGAGGCGGAACTGAAGACGGCTGCAGCCGCATTTTTGCCGCAGGAAGGACCTTCCGCCGTCAGGCTGTCCATTTCCGCCAGCCTGGTGTCGTGATAATCCCCTTTCCGGAGAATGGCCAGAGGGCGGATACCGCTTTCCCGGGAGGTGAGGGCCCGGCAGTATTCGATCCCCAGGATGTTGTTGGGCAGGGAAAGAAGCGAGGGATCCACATCGGAAAGGCCGCGCAGCGCAAGCTCTCTTGCTGCGGGGTAAGAAAGCCCGGCCCTCTGCGCGTCCCGGAGCTTATGCCGATATTCCGGGGTGCCTTCCGCCTTTGAAAGCAGTGCGGAGGCGGCGAGAAGCGCTCCGGTATCCCCGCATTCACTTCCAAAGCACAGGGTATCCACACAGCCCAGCTGATCCAGGACGCTGACCGCCCCGGAAGCAAAATATTCCGCGCTGGCGCAGGAAAAACGTACCGGCAGCTCCAGGACAAGATCCGCGCCGCAGGAAAGGGCCATGCGCGCCCTGTCATATTTGTCCAGAACGGCAGGCGTGCCGCGCTGCGTGAAGCAGCCGCTCATGACTACGATGATATAGTCCGCGCCCGTCATCCGGCGTGCCTCGGCAAGCTGATATTCATGTCCCCTATGGAAGGGGTTATATTCCGCGATGATTCCCGTTACCTTCATGAAACTGTCTCCGTCCGGCTGATTTTTTCTGAGATCTCAGGTACGCCCATTATATCATGCCGGCGGGATTTTGGCACGGGATATCGAAAGCATGCGGTTTGTGCAAGATTTTGTGCAATAAAATCTGGAAAAGAACCTTGTATACAATGGAAAATTCCGTTATAATTTTAATCAGACTTTAGACGGAAGACAAAAGGAAAAATGTGCGGAAAGGAGCAGAAGAAATGTCTTACATCGATATCATCAAGGAAAAGGCCAGACAGGATAAGAAGACCATCGTCATGCCGGAAACGAACGACAAGAGAACCCTGATCGCCGCAGCCCATGTGCTGCAGGAGGGAATCGCCAATATCATCATGGTGGGCAATGAAGAGAAGATCATGGACGGCGCGGGCTGGCTGGAGGTGGATCTGACCGGCGTTAAGGTCATCGACCCCACCAAAACGGAAAAATTTGAGGAATACGCCCAGCTTCTGTATGAGACGAGAAAGAAAAAGGGTATGACCCTGGAGGAGGCGAGACAGCGGCTGTTAGACGATCCGCTGACCTTCGGCGTGGTGATGGTTAAGGCAAACGACGCGGACGGCATGGTCGCGGGCGCCTGTCACGCGACGGCGGATGTCCTTCGCCCTTCCCTTCAGATCCTGCGTACGGCTCCCGGCGTGAAGCTGGTTTCCGCTTTCTTTATCCTGGACGTTCCGGACTGCGAGTACGGGGAGCATGGAACCTTCCTGTTCGCGGACTGCGGCCTGAACCAGGATCCGACCTCAGAGGAGCTTGCGGCCATTGCGGATACCAGCGCGAAGAGCTTCAAGCAGCTGATCGGCGCGAAGCCCATCATTGCCATGCTGTCCCATTCCACGAAGGGAAGCGCCCATCACGCGCTGGTGGATAAGGTGACGAAGGCAGTGGAGATCGCCCACGAGCAGTACCCGCACCTGACCCTGGACGGCGAGCTGCAGACGGACGCGGCCCTGGTTCCCAAGGTTGCGAAGTCCAAGGCTCCCGGAAGTGAAGTGGCGGGCAAGGCCAACGTCCTGATCTTCCCGAACCTGGATGCCGGAAATATCGGATATAAGCTGGTGGAACGTCTCGGCAGGGCGGAAGCCTACGGGCCGATGCTGCAGGGCATCGCGAAGCCGGTAAACGATCTGTCCAGAGGCTGTGACTGGGAGGATATCGTGGGCGTGGTCGCCCTTACCGCCGTACAGGCCCAGCTGGCGTAAACGAGGCCTTCCGGCAGGAAGCTGCATTGGGAAATTACATGGGGAAAGCCGGACAGAAGGCCGGATAGATGGGTTAATTTGCCGCCTGTGCGGCAGGAAAAAGAGGGATAGCAAATGAATATTCTGGTAATAAACTGCGGCAGCTCTTCGGTGAAATTCCAGCTCATTGATTCTGAGAGCGAGAAGCTGATCGCAAAGGGACTGTGTGAAAGGATCGGAATAGAAGGGAGCCGGCTGGTATATACGCCTGCCGGCGGGAAAAAACAGATCACAGAGGCGGTGATGGACGACCATAAGGCAGCCATCGGCATGGTACTGAAGGCGCTCACAGATCCGGAAAGCGGAGCGGTTAAGGATCTGTCCGAGATCGGGGCAGTGGGGCACCGCATTGTCCACGGCGGAGAAAACTTTTCCAAAGCGACGCTGATCACGGACGAAGTAAAGAAGGCTATCGCGGACTGCAGTGATCTGGCGCCGCTTCATAATCCGGCCAACCTGATCGGGATTGAAGCCTGCGAGGCGCTGATGCCGTCCGTACCGATGGTGGCGGTCTTCGATACAGCCTTCCATCAGACCATGCCGGAGGAATGTTATCTGTACGCGATCCCCTATCGTTATTATAAGGATTACCGGATCCGCAGATACGGTTTTCACGGCACAAGCCACGAATACGTGTCCAGGCGGGCGGCTGCCGTTCTCGGGAAGCCTGTTGAAGAACTGAGGATCATTGTCTGCCATCTGGGAAACGGCGCGTCTGTTTCCGCGGTGAAGAATGGAAAGTGCCTGGATACTTCCATGGGGCTCACTCCGCTGGAAGGGCTTGTGATGGGGACAAGAAGCGGGGACATCGATCCGGCGATCGTGGAGTTCATTGCCAATAAAGAGGGAAAGAGCGCCAGCGAGGTGCTGCGTATCCTGAATAAGGAATCCGGCGTCTACGGCGTTTCAGATGGATTTTCCTCTGATTTCCGCGATCTTGAGGACGCGTATGAGAAAGGCAACGAGGACGCAAAGAGGGCGATGGAGGTATTCATCCACAGCGTGGTGAAATACATCGGCGCCTATACGGCGGAGATGAGCGGTGTGGATGCGATCTGCTTTACGGCAGGCGTGGGAGAGAACAGCCCGGTCATCAGGGACAGGATCCTGAAGCATCTCGCGTATATGAATATTACCATTGACGAGACCGAAAATCACAGGCGTGGAGAAGAGGTGGTGATTTCCGCTCCCGGCCCGGGACCGAAGGTGCTGGTGATCCCCACGAATGAAGAACTGTCCATCGCGAGACAGACATACGCGATCGTGGCAAAATAAATCTGACCTGTAAAAACAGAATGAAATTGTCAGGGAAGCCGGCATTTGACCGGCTTCTTTTGCGCCTGCGAGGGGGCCAGCCCGGTCTCCCGTTTAAAGGCCCTGGAGAAGTAGCTCTGCGTGTTGAAGCCAAGCTCCTGCGCCGTGCGGGAAACGGTCTGTCCGCTTTCAAGAAGCTGGACGGCGGCCTTGATTTTCAGCTTTAAAAGATATTTATGGACGCTGATGCCCGCGTATTTGTCGAAGAGGCGCTTCAGCCCGGACTCGCTGACCCCGCAGAAGCGGGCGGTCTCGGGAACGGAGGGCTGGCGGTGGATGTTGCTGTTCAGGTAATTGACCGCGTGGCTGAAAAGAACGGCCTCCGGATCGCTGGAGACGGAGGAAACGGAACCTGTCTCGGCCAGGGAGAGCATGAAAAGCTCAAGGAGGGAGGCCACTGTCTGGGAATAGGCGGGCAGCCGGCCAAAGGGCTTCAGATAGCGGCAATAGCTGTCGGCTCCGGCAGCTCCGTCGCTTCCAACATCTCCGCCAGCTCCGGCGTTCTGGCGGGCAAAGGCGTAGAGCTTCCAAAGAAGCTCCTGCTGGAGCTGCGTGAGGGCGAATACCTTTTCACTGAGCCATCCGGTGAGCGGGCCTTCCGCGGCAAAGGAGAAGATGAACAGGTCCGCGCCCCTTTCGCCGGTCACGATGAACTTATGCAGCTCCAGCGGCTTATGAAAAATGATGAAGCCGCGGCCAAGATCGTATACCCTTTCATCGCCGGAAACGCAGACCTCACCTTCCTTCACATAGAGGCATTCCCAGAAATTGTGGCTTTCCCCCGGAAATTCGTAGCCTCTGTCATAGTGGATTTCAAACAAAGAATAAAATGCCGGAAGCTGTATCTGCGGCTTGACCGGATGCGCGACCCAGACCATAAAAATCTGTCCTTTCCGCGCCGTTTCCCGGTGCTCCTGCCTGGGCGGGGCAGCCTGTCGGCCTGCAGCTTGCCTTCAGGCAGGACGGCAGGGAGACGGCACTTTGATGTTGAACGAAAAGTATCCGATAATGAGCTGATTTGATATGGATATATCTTTTTCTCGATGCTATCATAGCATCGGACAGGGCAGATGTAAAGAATCCCTTCCGGGATTCTTCTCAGAGGATAATGCCGCCTGTCGGCGGCGGAAAGCGAGGCGGAAGACGGCGACGCCGTCTTCCTGGAAGAATCCCGGAGGGATTCTTCTCAGATTACAGTGCCGCCTGTCGGCGGCGAAAAAAGGAGGAGACAATGCGGGATATCAGGGTTGGTTTTATCGGGCTTGGCTGCAGGGGCTACGGGCTTCTGAAGGATATTGTGCTGAAGCAGAAGGAACAGGTCACGGCAGTCTGCGATGTATATGAGGACAGGACGCTGAGAGCGGCGGAGGCGGTAGAGGAGGCCGGACAGGACAGGCCCGCGGCTTATACGGATTACCGGGATGTGATCCGGGATGAGAACGTGAACGCTATTATCATCGCAACGTCCTGGGAGGATCATGTACGGATCGCTCTGGCGGCGATGGAAGCGGGAAAAGCGGTCGCCATGGAGGTGGGCGGCGCCTATGGACTGAAGGAGTGCTGGGATCTGGTAGAAACCTGGAAAAGGACGGGAACGCCGTTTCTGTTCCTGGAGAACTGCTGCTTTGGCAGGAGGGAGCTGATGGCGCTGCATATGGTGAAGCTTGGGCTGTTCGGCGAGGTGGTTCACTGTGCGGGAGGTTATCAGCATGATCTGCGGGACGAGATTTCCTTCGGAAGGGAAAATCGCCATTACCGGCTGAGAAATTATCTGAACCGCAACTGCGAGAATTATCCCACCCATGACCTGGGGCCCATCGCGAAGGTGCTGAAGATCAACCGCGGCAACCGGATGCTCACGCTTTCTTCCACGGCGTCCAAGGCGGCGGGCCTGCGGGATTATATCCGGGAGAATAAGAAGGACGATGAATTCCTGAACAGCCAGACCTTTGCCCAGGGAGACGTGGTAACTACGGTGATCCGGTGCGCGCATGGAGAAACCATCGTGCTGACGCTGGATACTACCCTTCCCCGGTATTATACCCGCAATTTTACCGTGCGGGGAACGAAGGGGATGTATGAGGAGGCCACGGATTCCGTATTCCTCGACCGCCCGGAGGATAAGGCCCATGATTTTGACTGGAGGGAAAATTGCGCGGGCAATGCGAAGCTGTATGAAGAGGAATACGATCATCCGATCTGGAAGCGGTATCTGAAGGAGGGGATCCGGGGCGGACATGACGGGATGGACTGGCTGGAGTTTGAGACCTTTTTCCGCTGCCTGAGGGAGGACGCGCCCATGCCTGTGGACGTATACGACGCGGCGAGTTGGATGGCGGTCACGGCCCTGTCCGAGATGTCCGTCGCCAGGGGCGGAGCCGTGGTGGACGTGCCTGATTTTACGGAAGGAAGATGGCATACCAGGGAAGAGGACGGACTGTTTTAGATCCGGATTTCATACTTAAAAAAGACGGGCCGCCCGGGGAAGAGATTTCTCCGGGCGGCCCCTTTGCGGGAACGATGAAAGAGAAGATTAAAGAGAATTCAGAAGCCGGAGCACCTGTTTCAATTCCTCCGGCTTCACCTTATCCGGGAAGCGGCCTTCCTTTACACAGTCCTTAAAATACCGGATTTCTTCGGCGTAGGCGTTGGTCTGCGGAAGATCGATGTCTCCCGTGTCGTTATCCGACGCCGTGGACAGATCCAGGATCTTTCCGTCGTTCTGATAGACCAGGCATTTCCCGTCCTTCCATTCCACAAGCGCCTGCTCGAAGAGGAAGCGGAAGGAGGCCTGGAAGGGATAGGGCGCGGCGTACCAGGAGCATTCCGTGGTGATAAAGAAACCGGGAAACTGATACACGGCGCTGATGTAGTCCTGCTTCGGAAGCTTGACCCGGTGCTCCTGTACATTTTCCGGCGTGCCGAAGGCGTAGATGCAGAAATCCAGATCATGGATGTGCAGATCGAAGGGAATCAGGCCGCTTCGTTTTTCATCCAGCATCCAGTTGTCCCAGCTCCATCTGGGATAGCCGTTCAGGCGGCTCATCTGTCCGGAAAGAAGCCTTCCGTATTTTCCGGAGTCATACAGCTCTTTGATGAGCAGATATTCCGGCCAGAAACGCAGCACCTGGGCCACCATGAAGCAGACATGGTTTTCGCGGGCTGTCTGATAGGCGCGGTCCACATCCCCCTCATTCAGGGAGATGGGCTTTTCGCAGATCACATGGATGCCGCGTTTCATGGCTTTTACAGCAAAATCCACATGGAGGAAGGTGGGCAGGCAGATGTCCAGAATGTCCAGATCCTCCTTTTCCAGCATTTCATCAAAATCCGTATAATGGCGTTTGCCCGGATAGGGCTCCATCCGCTCCGGACGGATATCGCACAGCGCGACCAGTTTTGTATCTTCCATGGCGTCCCAGGCGGGGATGTGGGAGCCACTGATTCCCCCGACGCCGACCAGACCGATTTTTAACATGATTTCTTCCTCTTTCTTAATAAATGCTGTCGATGACTGACCGGAGATAGTCTCTGGCTTTCAGAATGTCGGAAAGCTGCTCATCTCCTTCAATTTCCCGCTCAATGGTCACCCAGGAATCATAGCCGAGCGCGTGGAGCTTTTGGAAGAGGGCGGTAAAATCCACCTTTCCTTCCCCGATGGGAACCTCCTGTCCCAGATCGTGGCCGTTTGTGGGATAGAGACCGTCCTTGGCGTGCAGGTTGCGCACGTAGGGGCCGAATACATCCAGCGCGTCCACCGGATTTGCCTTTCCGTAAAGGATCAGGTTGGCCGTGTCCAGATTGACGCCCAGGTTGTCCATGCCCACCCGCTCGAAGCAGCGGAGCATGGTGACGGGCGTTTCCTGGCCCGTTTCAAAGAGCAGGAACTGGCCGTTCTTTTTCAGATGCTGCGCCACGGTGCGCACGGCCACACAGAAGCCGCCGAAATTGGGATCGTTGGGATTTTCCGGGATGAAGCCCATGTGGGTGACCACGTCCGTGATCCCGAGAAGATGGGCGAAATCCGCGCCGTCGCACAGGTTCTGCACACGCATCTGCCGGTATTCGGGCGGCACAAGCCCCAGCGTGAGCTGTCCGTCGTAGAAGTCCCACACCTTCGGGCCTTCCCAGCCGCACCAGAAGGCGGATACGCAGACGCCGTATTCGTCCAGAAGCTTTTTCAGCTTTTCGGCATTTTCTTCGGTCCATACGGCAGGGTTCCAGGCCAGAAGCTGACAGGAATCAAACCGATTGTCCCGCAGGGTCTTCAGCTTTTCCGCAATGCCGTCCATACTGTCGAGTGAAACACAGGTTCCGATTTTCATAGCTGCCCCTTTCTTTTTTCTGCCGCCACGGGGCGGTGTTTTATATTTTTATAATGGAAGAATGGCGGAGTCCATTCTGTCACGCGTGGATGCGGGCGCTTTTGCCGCCGCATCAGCTGCTTTTACAGTACCATGGAACGGGGGAACGGGGAAGGAGTTTTTTGACCAGAATTTGTAATATTTTTACCTTTGTCTGTTTGTACTGATCAGTGAAGATGGAAACAAAAGATGGGATTATGAAGACAGACTATAAACAGCAGGCCTAAACGAGAGAAACGCCTGCCCTTAAAATGGACCCCCAGTCGCTTTTGGCGTACAGAAAACGAATCACTGTTACCTGGCTTTCCTCGACTACATAAAAGGCAAAGTAGTTTTTGAACTGTAGGAAACGGACGCCCCAGGCGGCCAGCAGTTTATCTTCCACAACAGGATGTTCCAGAGGAAATGGCAGCAGGGCATTGATCTTCTGATCCGTTTCCTCCAGGAGAGCATCAGCGGCTTTGGGATTTTTCAGG
>DWUW01000121.1 GCA_019120525.1 Candidatus Eisenbergiella stercorigallinarum
CAATAATCCTACCGGAGAAGCCCTGACCAGAGAACAGCTGCAGGTATGGGTGGATTATGCGAACGCGCAGGGCTGCGTGATCCTTTTTGACGCGGCCTATGAAGCCTATATTTCCCAGGAAGACATCCCCCACAGCATCTATGAATGCGAGGGAGCCGAAGCCTGTGCCATAGAACTGCGTTCCTTTTCCAAAAACGCCGGTTTTACGGGACTGCGCCTGGCCTATACGGTGGTGCCGAAGGCGCTGAAGGATCAGGACGGCGTCTCCCTCCATGCCCTCTGGGCCAGAAGGCATGGGACAAAATATAACGGCGCGCCCTATATCGTCCAGCGCGCCGGGGAAGCCGTTTATACGCCGGAAGGCCAGGCGCAGGTCCGGGAACTGGTCGGCGCGTACATGAAGAATGCCGCCTGCATCCTGGACGGCCTGCGGGAAGCCGGCTATCAGGCTTACGGCGGCGTCAACTCCCCCTACGTCTGGATGAGGACGCCGGGCAGGATGACAAGCTGGGAATTTTTCGATTATCTTCTGGAAAACGCCCATGTGGTGGGGACTCCGGGATCCGGCTTCGGCCCCTGCGGCGAACACTATTTCCGCCTGACAGGCTTCGGCACCTGGGAGAACACCGTCCAGGCTGTCGACCGGATCCGGGCGCTGTAGGATTTTGGACTCCGGGGGGCGGGGATGGTTTCAACGGAAAAGCATATTCATTTACAGGCGATATGATGCTGGAATGAAAATTTACTTACATTTTAAGTATGATTGCTTTCTAAATTTACATTCACTCTTTATAATAAATTTGTATCAATAAGGAACCGGCAGACGTTTGCAGGATGTCTGCCATAGATGAGGAAGAAAGAGAAAAGAGTGGAGGTAGAATCATGAGTCCGGCAAACAACAAAACAGGCGGCATCAATCAGTCGCAGAAGCTGATGGTTTTCGTTCTGACCATGTCCCTTTACGGACTAGCAACCCTGATCACAGAGCTGATCCCCAAATTTCAGATAGGTATCGTGGAATTTTCTGTTGAGTATTTTCTATTCATTCCCCTCACCCTGGCAATCCTGTTCGACCCGCTGTCCGCAGCGCTGGGTGCGGCGACCGGCGAGCTGGTATTCAGCGAAATCATGCTGGGACAGTTCGGCGGACTGGGAGAACTGGAAAAATTTATCACCGTTACCATCGGCGTCTATCTGGCAGGCCGTCTGGTGAAGAACCCGAAAAACCGGGGAGCCGTTGCCGCGGCGTCCATCGTTGGAACAGGCATGCAGCTTCTGATGGGAACTATCGTGGATATCGTAAAGGTACAGGCGTCCTTTAGTGATTTTGAAGCGGTTCCCGGGCTTCCGGAGAGTGTGTTCGCGACAGAGGGCTTTGCCTTCCTGAATGACCTGCTGTTTTCCGGCATCCTGTTCTGCATGCTTCCCACCCTGTTCCTGGTTCCCAGGCTGTATGGAAAGATTGAGCCTCTGCTCGGTATGAAGCCGCGCACGCCTGAAAACGGGCCGGAGAGCGCGAAGCTGCTTTCTCCCCGCAATATCGTGTTCTGCGCAGTGTTCTTTATCGCCGCTGTTGGGGCGGAGTGCCTGGCGGAAAGCGGCCTGAGCCTGATCGACTGGGAAGCTGCTTGGGCGGAGAGCACGGGAGCGCTGATCACCGGGATCGTCATCGCGGCAGTGGTGGCCGGCATCGTGATCTTCTGGATGCGCAGGAACGCAAGCCTGAAAAAGGCAGAGTAAGGCTGGCAGGATGGAGATTGGTATGATACGGATTGAGGATCTGACGTTTACCTATCCGGGCGCAGGGCAGGAAACCCTCTCCCATATCAGCCTGCATGTGGAAAAAGGAGATTTTCTCGCAGTCATTGGAAACAACGGCTGCGGGAAATCTACGCTTTGCAAGGCTTTAAACGGCCTGATTCCGCATTTTATCGCAGGGGATATGACGGGGCGGGTCGTTGTGGGAGGCCTGGATACGACGGAAAACGATGTTGGCAGCCTGGCGGAAAAGATAGGCTACGTCTATCAGGATTTTGAGAATCAGATCGTCCGCCCCACGGTGCTGGACGACGCTTCCTTTTCCTGTATGAACTACGGTTACAAGGACTATCTGCAGAAGGGAAGGGAAGCTCTGCGGATGTGCGGCCTGGAGGGACGGGAAGAGGATTTTGTCTGGCAGCTGTCCGGAGGACAGAAGCATCTGCTGGCCCTGGCCGGCGCCGCCGCGCTGCAGCCGGAGGCGCTGATCCTGGACGAACCCATTGCCCAGCTCGATCCGCAGCACGCACGCAGGACCTATGAGATTCTGAAGCGGCTGAATGAGGAATATGGCAAAACTATCATTGTGATCGAGCATCATACAGAGTATATCGCACAGTATTGTAAGCACGCTGTGCTGATGCGGCAGGGACGTATCCTCTGGAAAATGGATGCCAGAGAGGCGCTCCGCCGTATTGACGAGCTGCAGGAGAGTAATATTTTTCCGCCCCAGACGGCGCTTGCCGCCCAGCAGCTGAAGGAAAAGGGAGCGCTTCTCGGGGACGCGATGCTTCCCGTTACCGTGGAGGAAGGAAGAAGCATCTTTTCTTCCTGCCGCTGGCATAAGCCCTTCCTGGCAAAAAAGAAGCCGGGAGCTTGGGAAGATAGGGAAACCATACTTTCCTTTGAGGATGTGAGCGTGGAATACCGCGCCGTGAAGGGAGAGAATACCAGGAGCCTGAACCGCTTTTCCCTGGAAGTAAAGAGAGGGGAGAAGGTGGCGGTGATCGGCTCCAACGGAGCGGGAAAATCCACCATGATGAAGCTCCTGACCGGAACGCTGAAGGCGGCGGAAGGCCAGGTTATGGTCTGCGGCAGGGACGCGGGGAAAACGAAGCCGGAGAAGCTCGCCGACTGCCTTTCCTATGTGTATCAAAACCCGGAGGAAATGTTCATCAAGGATTCCATCGGCGCGGATATCGCCTATGCCATGAAGGCGCGTGGGGTGAAGGACTGGGAGGAACAGACGGAAAAGCTTCTGGCCCATTTCAATCTGTCTGCGCTCCGGGACAGGGACGGAAGGCTCCTGTCCGGCGGACAGATGCGGCGAGCATCCCTGGCCATTGGCGTCGCGCTGAACCCTTCCGTCCTGCTTCTGGACGAGCCCACGGCCAATCTGGATATCGCCACCAGGTACGAGATCATGAATACTCTGGAACGGCTGAAGGATGTGACGGAAACAGTGCTCATTGCCACCCACGATATGCAGCTGGTCTGCCAGTGGGCGGAACGGATCCTGGTGCTGTATAACGGAAGCCTTGCGGCGGATGGAAGCAGGGATGAGATTTTCGCGGACAGGAGGCTCGCAAAGCTGGTGGGCATCCGGCCGCCGGAGATCTTCGCCATGGGACGCGCGCTGGATGAACGGGCTAGGTGTTATACGGTGGAAGAATTTGTGGAATGCTTTGGAAACGGAGGTCAGTGATGCTGGAAAAACTTTCTGAAAATATCCTGGATAAGCTGAGCATTGATTTCCTGCGGAACCAGGTGCTGAAAAACGCCTACGGGAACAGCGACACTGTGATCGCAAGGCTGGATCCCAGGCTTCTGATCCTGTGGTATCTGTTTTTCGGCGTAGTGCCCTGGTTTTTGCAGGATGTGCGCGTGCTGCTTGGCATCTTCCTCTTTCTGCTGGTAACGGCCTCCCTTGCGCGGATCGCGCCTCTGGTGCTGTTTTTGTTCGGGATCGGCGTATTCACCCAGACCGGCTATCTCCTTCTGGTATCCCTGCTCTTCGGCGGAAACGGGGAAACGCTGATCGCTCTCCTTGTGATGACGCTGAAGGTGGCGGCAGTATCCCTTGCTTCCATCACGGTCTTTTCCGGTCTGGAGCCGGACCGACTGGCGAACGGCCTGGAATGGTTCGGCTGCCCGGAGCGGCTGTCCTTCTCCATTTCCTTTGCCTACCGGCTTCTCCCTACGCTGATGGAGGAATTTCAGAATATCCTGCTGTCCTACCGGCTGCGGGGAAATCCGCCGGCTGCGGACACGCTGAAGGGAAAGGTGCGCTGGCTGATCTATCAGGTGAAGATCATCATGCTGGCCTTTTATCCTCTGATGCTGAACATGGCGAAGAAATCCCGCACTACGGTAGAGGCGCTGGAGCTACGCGGCTACCGCTATGCTTCGCAGAACAAAAAGGTGAAAAGGATGCGGCTGGGTTCGCTGCGCCTGTGCAGGACAGACGTCCTGTTCCTTACCGTATCCGTCGTCTGGATGGCGGGGACATTCCTCCTGCCGGTACTGTTCGCATAAGGGCAGGAATCGGACGGGGAAAGGGCGGAAAAGGACCGGGGCGCATATCCTGCGCCCTGCTGATATATACCGGGAAAACCGGTATGGAGGAGCGTTATGAAAATGGATTTTCACACCCACGGAAAACTGGCAAAGAAGCTGCCCTTTTCCGAGGTTTATACGAACTGGCTGTTTACGGAAGCCAGAAAGGCGGGACTGGACGCAGTCTGCCTGACCGAGCATTTCAATACCCTGGGATTTGACCAGATTTACGGCTATATCATGGAAAACAGCGAAAAGGACGGGGATACCTTCCTGATGGACGGGCTGCGGATCTTCCCGGGTATGGAGACGGACATTGCGGAAGGAGGGCATATCCTTTCCATCGGCCCTGCGGACGTAATCCTGGAGCTGAACAAAAGGCTGGAGCCTCACAAGGAGAAGGGCAGCTTTCTGCCCTTCGCGCAGCTGCTTTCACTGTTTTGGGAATATCCCGTGATGGTGGGGGCAGGCCATCCCTTCCGCGGCATGGAAGAGGGGACAGGGAACATCACGCGCCTTCCCGCGGCGCTGCTTTCCGGTTTTGATTTTATTGACCTGAACGGCAAGGATCTGGCCGAGGACGCGCAGAAAACCATCGACCGGACGAAGAGCTTCGGAGAGCTTTTGGGAAAGCCGGTGGTGACGGGAAGCGATACCCACCAGGCATTCCAGTACGGCTGCGTGCATACGGATTTTGCAAAAGAGATTTCCACCTTTGCGCAGCTTCGGGAAAAAATGGATGCGGGAGACTATACGATCCGCATCGAACCCACTCTGCCCTTCCAGGTCAGGACCGCTTCCATGCTGAAAAAAGCGCTGAAGCAGATCTACAGTTTGGGCGGCGATTATGTGGAGATTCTGGTATCCGAATAAAAGAATGGAAAGGGAAAAGGGCAGACAGGAAGATTATCCGGGAAGCGTCCGGTAATATTCCTGCTTTAGCGAATGGAGCCGTTCCAGTGGCTTTACCGCGCTTTGCCCCATGGCTGCGGCAACCTGGACGACCAGCGCGTCGATTACTGCCATGGGAGCTGCCATGGAATGATATTCCTCCGGCTCTCCCCGGTAGATGAGCAGGCTGATGTCTGCCGGCGATGTTTCCGCCGCGTAGATCCGGCTGCAGAAAAGGATGCTCCTGCAGCCATTCTGAGAGGCGCAGGACAGAAGGACGCTGTCCTCTCTGGGAAGCTTTTGAAAGCCAAAGCAGATGACCAGATCATCCGGGCGGAGCCGGTTGATGTCCTCAAACAGCTCCGTTCCTCCGGAGGGCATGAGGAAAATGTCCTTGCCGAAGCGGTTCAGGCGGAAATGCAGAAGCTGGGCCAGACAGCGGGAGGCTCCTTTACCGTGCAGAAAGATCCTCTTTGCAGACGCGATCAGCTCCGCGGCCTGTTCAAAGGCTTCTCTGTCGATCAGCTCCAGCGTTTTCTGCAGGCAGGACTGCTGCCAGGAAAGAAAAGAGTCCAATCCGCCGCCCTTATCGCCAGACAGGGAGCCCTGCAGCTTTTCCGCCGGCCCTGCCCCACTCAGGGCTCCGGTGACGGCCGCCTTCAGTTCCTTATAGTCCCGGTACCCCGCGTGCTTAGCCAGCCGGGAAAGGGAGGCATCGGAGATGCCAAGCCGCTCTGCAAGCTGGGAAATGGAAGCCGTCAGGAAGGCTCCGGGATTCCGGCAGATGAAGTCGATGATCTCCTGTTCTGTTTTGGTATAGCTGGCCGTCTGCTGAAAAAAAATATCGGAAAGCATGGAAACTCCTTTTACAGTTGATGGTAAAAAACGCTTCAGGCGGCATACCTGCAGCCTGTATACAGCGAAATTATATCATTCGGCAGCTGGAAAAACCAGAAATTTCGCTCAGGGATTTCAAAAAAATTATGGATTTTCAACCGTACAAAAAAACAGTTGCATTTTAAAATGCGCTGTGCTAATATAGCATCATAATTTTTTCAGAAAAGGCACTGAACGGGACTCTGATCAGGGGAAGCGACAGGAATGCGGCGTCACCGACTGAGAGCGCTGCTTGTGAAAGCTGATTGTGGGAACACCCGGGAGCCGGTCATCTGAAAGTTCCATTCCGCCCGGCATGCAGGGAGGAAGGGGAAGCGTAGGGTGATCCGTGAACGCGCGTTAAGCGTAAGAGTGGATAAGGCGAAGAAGCATTTTGATGGAAGTGCCGCCTTGTCAATGCGGGTGGTACCGCGGAACATGAGAGTCCGTCCCGGAATGCGAAAGCATTCCGGGATATTTTTTTGTACGGCTTAGAAGGACTCCTCATGCTTCGCCCCGCAGCCGGAACCTGACGACCAGCGAACCAAAGGAGACCACGATCATGCAATTCTTAACATCACCCATCGAAAAAAAGACACTGGAAATCACGGATCTTTCTGATCCAAAGCTCACCCAACAGGAAGTATGCGTCACAGGGGCGGTCCACACGGTCCGCGATATGGGCACAGTCGCCTTTATCATCCTGCGGAAAAGAGACGGGCTTCTTCAGTGCGTCTATGAGGAAAGCGAAGCGCAGTTTTCCATAAAGGACGTGCGGGAGGCGGATACGGTGAAGGCGTGGGGGATCCCGGCAGCGTCGGAAAAGGCGCCGGGCGGAGTGGAGATCCGCTTAAGGAGGATAACCGTCCTGTCCCGCGCCGCCGCGCCGCTGCCGATTCCCATCGCGAAGGCGAAGATGAACGTTTCCCTGGAGACCAGTCTGGATCTCAGACCCATTTCCCTCAGAAATATCAGAGAGCGGGCCCGCTTCCGGATCCAGGAGGGAGTGGTGCGGGGCTTTCGGGAGTATCTGAGAGAACAGGGCTTTACCGAGATCCATACGCCCAAGATCGGAGCCAGGGGAGCGGAGGGCGGCGCGAACATTTTCCGGCTGGACTATTTTCACCGGCCCGCCGTGCTGGCGCAGAGCCCGCAGTTTTACAAGCAGATGATGGTGGGCGTGTTTGACCGGGTGTTTGAAACGGCCCCTGTTTTCCGGGCGGAAAAGCACAACACCAAGCGGCATCTGAACGAGTATACCTCCCTGGATCTTGAAATGGGATATATTGACGGCTTTGAGGATGTGATGGCAATGGAGACCGGCGTGCTGGGAAGGATCATGGAGATCCTGAAGCGGGATTATGACAGGGAGCTTTCCCTGCTCGGGATCACGCTTCCGGATGTGAGCCGCATCCCCTGCGTGCGGTTTGACGAGGCAAAGCGGCTTGCCAGTGAAAAATACGGCCGCCCCATCCGCAGCCCCTATGATCTGGAGCCGGAGGAGGAAGCGCTGATCGGCCGGTATTTTCAGGAGGAATACGGCTCCGACTTCGTATTCGTCACCCACTATCCCGGGAAAAAGCGCCCCTTTTACGCCATGGACGATCCCGCGGATCCCAGGTATACCCTGAGCTTTGACTGCCTGTACAGGGGGATGGAGATCACCACGGGCGGCCAGCGGATCCACGATTATCAAATGCTTCTGGAAAAACTGGAGCGGCGCGGCATGAGCACGGAGGGAATGGAGCATTATCTGGCCGCCTTCCGTTACGGCCTTCCGCCCCACGGCGGGCTGGGGATCGGCCTGGAACGCCTTACCATGCAGCTTGTGGGAGACGACAACGTGAGACGGACCACTCTTTTTCCCAGAGACATGGGCAGGCTAGAGCCGTAGCGCGGGATAAAAAAGAGCGCACCTGAGCCGCAGCGCGGGACGGCAAAGCAAAAGGCCGTCCCCAGGCAATGAAGGCTGTGGGCGGCGGCAGACAAAAAAGGAAAGGAAAAGGGAAAATGGCACATCAGATCAGTGATGAGACGATCGAATATGTGGGGATCCTGGCAAAGCTGGAGCTGTCGGAGGAAGAGAAGGAGCAGGCGAAGGCGGACATGGCCGGGATGCTGGATTATATCGATAAGCTGAACGAGCTGGACACCGAAGGCGTGGAGCCGCTGGTGCATGTGTTTGATACAACGAACGTTTTCCGGGAGGACGAGGTGACCGGAACAGATGAGGCGGACAGCCTCCTGGCAAACGCCCCCGGCGTCAAGGACGGCATGTTCCGGGTTCCCCGGACGGTGGAGGGATAGGGCGTTCGCGCAGACATCTGGAAATAAGAGGGACAGACAATGAGCATATTGGAATATACGGCCCTGGAGCTGGCCGCACAGATCAGAAAAAAGGAAATTTCCTGCCGGGAAGCCGTGGAAGCGGTTTTTGGGCAGATTGAAAAACAGGAGGAGAGCCTGAACTGCTATATCAGCCTGGACCGGGAGGACGCCTTTCGCCAGGCGGACGCGGCGCAGAAGGGAATCGGGGAGGGAACGCTCTTAGGCCCGCTTGCCGGCGTTCCTGCGGCGGTGAAGGACAACATCTGCACAGCGGGAAGGAGGACCACCTGCGCGTCGAGGATCCTTTCGGATTTTATCCCGCCCTGCGACGCCTTTGCGGTAAAAAAACTGAAGGAGGCAGGCTGCATCCTCATCGGAAAGACCAATATGGACGAATTTGCCATGGGCTCCACCTCGGAGACCGGCGCTTTCGGGTCGGTGAGAAATCCCTGGGACCGGACACGCGCGGCGGGCGGTTCCTCCGGCGGCTCCGCGGCGGCCGTGGCTGCGGGAGAATGCTTTCTCGCCCTGGGAAGCGATACGGGCGGCTCCATCCGCC
The DNA here is from genome assembly GCA_019120525.1 of Candidatus Eisenbergiella stercorigallinarum. Taxonomy (GTDB): domain Bacteria; phylum Bacillota; class Clostridia; order Lachnospirales; family Lachnospiraceae; genus Eisenbergiella; species Eisenbergiella stercorigallinarum. Next base: position 8,969 of record DWUW01000121.1, read on the forward strand.
AGCCCGCGGGCTTCTGCGGCATCGTCGGGATGAAGCCCACCTACGGGACGGTTTCCAGAAACGGGCTGATCGCCTACGGCTCTTCGCTGGATCAGATCGGGCCTCTCTGCCGGGATGCGGCGGACTGCGCGGCCCTTCTGGAGGCCATCAGCGGCCAGGACAGGATGGACTCCACCAGCATGGAGAGAAGGACGGATTTTACGGCCGCGCTGACAGAGGGGGTGAATGGGCTTCGCATCGGTATCCCGAAGGACTATTTTTCGGAAGGGCTGGACGAAGAGGTGAAAAAAGCGGTCCTTCAGGCCGCGCAGAAGCTGGCGCAGCTGGGCGCGCAGGTGGAGGAGTTTGACCTGAGCCTGACGGAATACGCCGTTCCCGCCTACTATACCATCGCGTCCGCGGAGGCCTCCTCCAATCTGGAACGGTTCGACGGTGTGAAATACGGCTACCGCACGCCGGAATATGAGGGCCTTCACGACATGTATAAAAGGACCCGCTCCGAGGGCTTCGGCACGGAGGTGAAGCGCCGCATCATGCTGGGCTCCTTCGTATTGAGCTCCGGCTACTACGACGCCTATTATCTGAAGGCGCTTCGCGTCAAGGCCATGATCCGGAAAGCCTTTGACGAGGCCTTTTCCCGCTTCGACTGTATCCTCGGGCCGGTGGCGCCCGCCCCCGCACCTTTGCTTGGGGAGAGCCTGAAGGATCCGATCCGGATGTACCTGGGGGATATCTACACCATTTCCGCGAATCTGGCGGGGATTCCCGGCATCAGCCTTCCCTGCTGCCTCACCGCGGAGGGCCTGCCCATCGGAGTCCAGCTCATGGCGGACTGTTTTCAGGAGGAAAAGCTGCTCCGGGCGGCGCACGCATACGAACAGGCGAGAGGAAGCTTTCCCCTTTGCCCGGCATTACAGGAGGAGATCGGATATGACAAAACAGTATGAAACCGTGATCGGCCTGGAGGTTCATGTGGAGCTGGCCACGAAGACCAAGATATTCTGCGGCTGCTCCACGGCCTTCGGCGCCGCGCCAAACACCCATATCTGCCCGGTCTGCACGGGAATGCCGGGCTCCCTGCCCGTTTTGAACCGGCAGGTGGTGGAATACGCCGCCGCGGTGGGCCTTGCGACGGGCTGCGAGATCGCCCGCCTGTGCAGGTTTGACCGGAAAAACTATTTTTACCCGGACAATCCGCAGAACTATCAGATTTCACAGCTCTATCTTCCCATCTGCCGAAACGGCCGCGTGGAGATCGAGACGGCGGCCGGTAAGAAATCCGTGAGGATCCACGAGATCCACATGGAGGAGGACGCGGGAAAGCTGATCCACGACGAATGGGAGGATATTTCCCTGGTGGATTACAACCGCTCCGGCGTCCCCCTGATCGAGATCGTATCGGAGCCGGACATGAGGAGCGCGGATGAGGTGATCGCTTATCTGGAAAAGCTCCGCCTACTGATCCGGTATCTTGGCGCTTCCGACTGCAAGCTGCAGGAAGGGAGCATGCGGGCGGACGTGAACCTTTCCGTGAGAGAGGCGGGAAGCGCTGTGTTCGGCACCCGGACGGAAATGAAGAACCTGAACTCCTTCAAGGCCATCGCCCGCGCCATCGAAGGAGAACGGGAGCGCCAGATCGAGCTTCTTTCCGAAGGCAGGCCTGTGATACAGGAAACCAGGCGCTGGGACGACAACAAGGAGGCCTCCCGCGCCATGCGTTCCAAGGAGGACGCGAAGGACTACCGCTATTTCCCCGATCCGGACCTCCCGCCCGTTTTCATCAGCGAGGAATGGCTGAAGCGCATCCGGGACGGCCTGCCGGAATTCCGTACGGAAAAAATGGAACGCTACCGCAGGGAATACGGCATCCCGGAATATGACATTTCCATCCTGACACAATCCCGGACGATGGCGGAGCTTTTTGAACGGGCTTCGGCTCTCTGCGGCGAGCCCAAAAAGGTATCAAACTGGCTGATGGGAGAGACCATGCGGCTGTTGAAGGAGAACGGCGAAGAGCCGGAGGACCTGCGCTTTTCCCCGGAGCATCTGGCGGAGCTGATCGGCATGACAGACCGCAGGGAGATCAACGGGAGCGCGGCGAAAAAGATTTTTGAAGCCATGTATGACCGGGATGTGGATCCGCAGGCCTTTGCGGAAGAAATGGGAATGAAGACCGTGAATGACGATGCCGCCCTGCGGGCCGGGGCGGAACGGGCGCTTGCGGAAAATCCCAAATCCGTGGAGGACTACCTTGGCGGAAAGGAGAAGGCCTTCGGCTTTCTGATGGGACAGACCATGCGGGCGATGAAGGGAAAAGCCGACCCGGCGGCGGCCAGCCGGATCCTGAAGGAGCTGCTGGAGCAAAAAGGCTGAAAACGCCGCCAGCCGCCGGAACCGGGAAACCGGCGCCGGCGGCTGGCCTTCTTTTCGGATCAATGCTCCTGAAAGATATACTGAAGGAACATTTCCGCATTTTCACCCTGTTCGCTGTTGATGAGAACGCCGAAATAGATCTCATCCTGTCCCGCGTAAGCCTGGGATTTTTCCAGGAAGGCGCAATCGGAAATCTCGATGCCTACCGGCACCTCTTCGGCAAGCTCATCGTCCGGAACATCCATATAAAGAAAACGGCCGTCGAAGGTAGAAAGCGTTTCTTCGGAAATAAATTCCCGCAGGTCGCCCAGATATCCGTTAGCCGCGTACTGCCGGAAGGTTTCCGGATCCGCGATCATGACGTCCACTTCCTTTGCGGCGACCTGTGCCGCGAATTTCTGCAGGTTCGCCATGGAATAGGTATCCGCGGATTCCTGGGTCAGGGTAAAGTTCGGCTCCAGCATGACGTCATAATGCTTTGTGTCGATCTGCGCGTATTCGCTGAACCCGTCCATATAGGCTTCCGTATCCATATCGGTATAACTGTTGACGAGGACCGCGTAAAAGGCGGTGTCCTTTGCCGTCGCGATGGTATAGACCAGATTTCCGACGAAAACGACGATGATGATGGCCACGACCGTCGCCACCCTGTAATAGTCCCAGAAATACAGGAATTTCTCCTTCAGGCTCTTGTCCTTCATTTTTTTATGCTGTTCTCTGATTTCATCCATTACGGAATTGCCTGCCGCCATGATCATTCTCCTTTATGTATCCGCCGCCCAAGGCGGCTTCAGATTCTTTTTCTATGATAGTCGGTCGTTGATCTAAAGTCAATGAAGCGTCAGGGACAACTTCTGAAAATTTTCTAAATTCCCTGTGAATTTTTGGTGTCCTTACAGTTATTCCTTGCAACCGGGCGAAAATTGTAATATCATATTTAACAGTAAAAACAGCCCGGCGCGGCGTCGCTTTTTCGGGCAAAAGGAGTCGGAAATGAACGAAACGTATGTGGAATGTATGGTAAAAAGGAAAAAGAACGGACTGCTCACAGCGCTGAAGATCCTGCTGATCGTGATCGCCGTGATCGCCTTCCTGATCGGAAGCATCGGCAGCATCATTTTTTATATCATTGCTGTGGCGGCGGGTGTGGGCGCTTATTTTGTGGGCCTGAACGCCAGCCTTGAGTATGAGTACCTCTATGTGGACAAGCAGCTTTCCGTGGATAAGATCCTGGCGAAGAGCAGGCGGAAGAAGGTGGAGACCTTCGACCTGGGCCGGATGGAGATGCTGGCCCCCATCAAGTCCTGGCACATGGATGAATTTAAGAACAGGCAGCTCAAGGATGTGGATTACAGCTCCGGCCTGGAGGAGAAGCCGGACAGACGCTATTGCATGATTTATAATGGAGAGAAGCGGGTCATTTTCGAGCCGAACGAGGAGATGGTGGCGGCGATCAAGTCCATCGCTCCCAGAAAGGTATTTACGGATTGACATTTTCCGGCAAGTCTGGTACACTTCTTAAAACACAAAACTGTCAGTAAATTTTACTGGCAGTTTTATGTTACGGAAATACGCAACGTTCCCGGACATTTGTCCGCCTGACGCGGACAGACGCGGAAACACCATCACAGAAGGAGGAGACACAATGGGTCAGATTATTGGCGAAGGCATTACCTTTGATGACGTGCTGCTGGTTCCGTCCTATTCTCAGGTAATTCCGAATCAGGTTGATCTTTCGACCTGGCTGACGAAGAAGATCAGGCTGAACATTCCGATGATGAGCGCCGGAATGGATACCGTTACCGAGCACAGAATGGCGATCGCAATGGCCAGGCAGGGCGGTATCGGAATCATTCACAAGAACATGTCTATTGAAGCGCAGGCAGAAGAGGTGGATAAGGTAAAGCGTTCAGAAAACGGAGTCATTACCGATCCATTTTCCCTTTCTCCCGAGCATACCCTTCAGGATGCGGACAACCTGATGGCGAAGTTCCGCATTTCCGGCGTACCGATCACGGAAGGCCGTAAGCTGGTCGGCATCATCACCAACCGGGATCTCAAATTTGAAACAGACTTCACGAAGAAGATCAAGGAATCCATGACCTCCGAGGGCCTGATCACCGCAAGGGAAGGCATCACCCTGGAGGAAGCGAAGAAGATCCTCGCGAAGGCAAGGAAGGAAAAGCTTCCTATTGTAGATAAGGATTTCAACCTGGTGGGCCTGATCACCATCAAGGACATTGAGAAGACCATCAAATATCCCCTTTCCGCAAAAGACGCCCAGGGACGCCTGCTGTGCGGCGCGGGCGTGGGAATCACCGCGAACGTGCTCGACCGCGTGAGCGCCCTGGTGGACGCCAAGGTGGACGTGGTCGTCCTGGATTCCGCCCATGGACATTCCGAGAACGTGCTGCGCTGCCTGCGCATGATCAAGGAAAAATTCCCGGATCTGCAGGTCATCGCCGGAAACGTCGCCACCGGCGAGGGCACGAAGGCCCTGATCGAAGCGGGAGCGGACGCGGTAAAGGTGGGCATCGGCCCCGGCTCCATCTGCACCACCCGCGTAGTCGCCGGTATCGGCGTGCCGCAGGTAACGGCGATCATGAAGTCCTATGAGGTAGCGAAGGAATACGGCATCCCGATCATTGCGGACGGCGGCATCAAGTATTCCGGAGACATGACCAAGGCCATCGCCGCAGGCGGAAACGTCTGCATGATGGGAAGCATCTTCGCAGGCTGCGACGAGAGCCCCGGAACCTTCGAACTGTACCAGGGAAGAAAGTACAAGGTATACCGCGGCATGGGCTCCATCTCCGCCATGGAAAACGGCAGCAAGGACCGCTACTTCCAGTCCGACGCCAAGAAGCTGGTGCCGGAAGGCGTGGAAGGCCGCGTCGCCTATAAGGGAACGGTAGAGGACACCGTGTTCCAGCTGGTTGGCGGCATCCGTGCCGGCATGGGCTACTGTGGCGCGCACACCATCGACGAACTGAAGGAGAACGGCAGGTTCATCAAGATCTCCGCCGCCGCCCTCAGAGAGAGCCATCCTCACGACATCCATATCACCAAGGAAGCGCCCAACTACAGCGTGGAGAACGACTAAACCATAAATAGGCGCTTCCTTGGAAGCAGCCTAACTACAGCGTAGAGAACGACTGAGGCGTGAGCGGCGCTTTCCTGGAGGGCGCGGGGCGACAGCGCGGAGAACGACGAAAAGAAAGACTGAAAGAAAGACAGGACAGCCCTGTGGGATTTGGAAGCGGACAGCGCCGGCCCCACAGGGAATCTGTTTTTCAGGCGGAAAAAGAAAAGGAGAAATGCGGTTATGACGCTGGCGGATACCTCAAATGGGCCGGACTGGGTGATCTGGGCCGTTTTTATTGTACTTGGAATCCTGTCCGCCGTTCTGCTTTCCGGCCATGGAAGCTGGCTGATCGCCGGATACAATACGGCATCGGAAAAGGAGCGGGAGAAATACGACGCGAAGAAGCTGTGCAGGATGATGGGAGCCGGAATTGCGGTTATAGACGGGATCATCCTGGTGTTGGGGCTGTTTGAAAACGTGCTTCCGGCGTCCTTTGCGGGGATCGCCGCCATGCTGATCCTGGCGGTCTGTCTGGTCATGATCATTCTGGGAAATACGATCTGCAGGAAGAAAAAGGATGTGTCATCGCAAAATTAAATCAGAAGCGAAAGAACGGCTGAAGGAGTGAGTATTTTCATTCCTTCAGCCGTTTTGTGTCCAGCTTAATAATACAAACAGGAAATGCTTAAAAATGGGGACATAATCTTAAAAACGAGGCATTTGTTATGAGGAATCAATCATCTATAATCTTTTTTAGAAAGAAATGAGGTGAACGGAAAATGAAAAAAAACAGGGAACGCGCAGAAAGCGCGGCGCGGACAGCCCGCGTGGACTGGAGAAAAGAATTCCGGCATAACTGGCCTCTGTACCTGTTGGTACTGCCGTCGATGATCTTTGCGGTCATCTTCTGCTATATTCCAATGGGAGGCCTGCTGATGGCTTTTCAGAACTATAAGCCATGGCTTGGGATTTTTGGCTCAGAATTCATAGGGCTGGAAAACTTCCGGCAGATCTTTGAATTTAAGGAGTCCTATCAGGCAATCATCAACACGCTGATCATTTCTGTGAGCAAAATTGTCCTGGGTCTGGTGGTGCCTGTGATCATGGCGCTGCTTCTGAACGAGGTAAAGCAGCTTGGACTGAAAAAATGTATCCAGACGCTGGTTTACCTGCCGCACTTCCTGTCCTGGGTTACGGTGGCAGGCATGCTGAGAGATATTCTGGGGATGGACGGAATCGTGAATGCCTGTCTGAAGGCACTGGGAATGGAACCCATCTTTTTCCTGGGAGAAGCGGGGATGTTCCGTCAGATCGTTGTCCTGTCGGATCTGTGGAAGGGCTTCGGATTCGGAATGATCGTGTACCTTGCGGCCATATCCAACATTGATCAGAACCTTTATGAGGCAGCGGAGATGGACGGCGCGAATAAGTGGCAGCAGACGCTTTACATAACGCTGCCCGGAATCATGCCGATGATCATTGTCATGGCTACGCTCAGCCTGGGGAATGTGCTTAACGCCGGCTTCGACCAGATCTTCAATCTGTATTCTCCGCTTACCTACAGCACGGGAGATGTGATCGACACCTATGTGTACCGGCAGTCTCTCGTAAATGGACAGTACAGCTTCGGAACCGCGGTGGGGCTTTTCAAGTCCGGCATCGGACTGCTGCTTACCGCCGTTGCCTATAAGCTGGCATACAGATTCGCCGGATACCGGATTTTCTGATGGGAGGAGATAAAAGATGCGTCGTACATCTGTCAGCAGAAAAATATTTGTGATCTGCAACACAGCGTTTCTGCTCACCATGGCCCTTCTGTGTCTGCTTCCGCTCGTCAATCTGTTTGCCATTTCACTGAGCGGAAAGAGCGCGGCCAACAGCGGGGCGGTAACGTTCTGGCCTATTGATTTCACATTGCTTGCCTATGAAAAGACCTTTCAGAATAATAACTTCATACGATCCCTTGTGATCTCCTTTCTGAGAACAGGACTTGGAACCGTACTCAGCATGTTTCTCATCACAACGGCGGGGTATGCGCTGTCCAAGGACTTCAGGGGAAGGACGCAGCTCATGTGGTTCTTCGTATTTACCATGCTGTTTGGCGGAGGCCTGATCCCTACCTACCTGGTCAACTCGGCTCTGGGGCTGAAGAATAATTTTCTGGTCTACGTGCTGCCGGGAGCCTTCAGCTGCTATAACCTGATCCTGATCATGAATTTTTTCAGATCCATTCCCAAATCCCTGGAGGAGGCGGCGCTGATCGACGG
>DWUW01000122.1 GCA_019120525.1 Candidatus Eisenbergiella stercorigallinarum
GAGGAATTTCATATCTGTTCAACAGCCCGCCGCGGGACTGTCCGGGACTGCCGCATGCCGCAGCAGCTCTGGATGGCCCTTCGGCGGGCTGTCTGAACCCCAGGCAGCGTCGGCGTGCATAGTCATGCAAACCGGCCCTGTATGATAGGTTATTGATACGGGTAACGGAACGGGATAAAACAGACAAAGGAGAACGCAGTAATGAAAAAGAACACCGAACTGATCAATGGAAACGTCTGGTATGATACGGACGGAAACGTGCTGCATGCCCACGGCGGGCACATGCTGTCCTGGCAGGGGGAATGGTACTGGTACGGGGAGAACAGAACGGAAAACCGTTATGTGAGCGTGTACCGTTCCGGGGACCTTGTAAACTGGACCTTCTGCCGCCATGTGCTGACCACAGATTCCCCTACGGCAGAGTACCGTGTGAAAACGGACCGGAAGCTGAGAACGGCGGATGGCGGAAAGATCAATGTGGAGCGTCCCAAGGTGCTTTATAATGAAAAAACGAAGCAGTTCGTGATGTGGATGCATGTGGAAAACGGCAAAGATTATCATGACGCCGCCTGCGCCGTGGCGGTCTGCGACAGGCCGGACGGAGAATTTACCTATCTGGGCTGCTTCAATCCCTTCGGATACATGTCCAGGGACTGTACTCTCTTTCAGGACAGGGATGGGACGGCATACTTCATTTCCGCGTCCAGGGACAACGCGGATCTGCATGTATACCGCCTGACGGAGGACTATCTGAGCGTGGAATGCCTGGTACATAAGCTCTGGCAGGGAGAATACCGGGAGGCTCCCGCCGTGATGGAACGGAACGGGAAATATTATATGTTTTCCTCCTACTGCACCGGCTGGGCGCCCAATCAGTGCCGGTACGCGACGGCAGACACAATGGAAGGGCGCTGGAGCATGCTCACGGATATCGGAGATGCGGTCACCTACCGCACGCAGCCGGCCTTTATCCTGCCGGTGAAGAAAGAGGCCGGGACCGATTACTATTATGTGTCCGACCGCTGGAACGGAAAGGATTATGATGATTCCAGATATGTAATCCTGCCGCTTTCCTTCACGCCGGACGGTCGGCCGGTCATGGAATACAGGGACGAATTCTGCCCCGGCCTGTAAACGGCGGGGCAGCAGACGGATTTTCCCGCAGGGATGACGGGGCCTGCCGCTTCAGCCCGTCTGCCTGCTGTCAAGCCAGAGCGAGACGGCGAGCGCGCTGAAGGCCCCGGTGAGCTTTGCGGCGATCAGCGGCCCGGTGAGGTCCGGGGAGACGCCCATGGTGAAGGCGATGTGCGCCCCCATCAGGGAGGCTGCGCTCACCAGATAGGCGGATATGGCTGTCCTGCCGCGGGGCGTCATATCCTTTAACATGGTCAGGGCAGGAAGGACGCTCACCGTTCCGATAAGGATGGCGGTGACAGCGGTTTCATCCAGCTTTAAGAGGTTTCCGGCCTTTTGCAGGGGAACCCGGAGAAGCCGCTGCAGAAACAGGGCGGCGGGCAGGCTTCCCAGCATCACTACACAGATGGAGGAAACGGTCTGCATGGCGTCCATGACAGGTGTGATCCACCGGCTTTGCAGCTCCAGAAGATACAGGACCGCGCCGATGGTGAGGCCAAGGGTGATGAGGACTCTTAACGCCCGCACGAACAGGCGGAAGCCCCGCAGCATCCGGGCCGGGCACTTCCATAGTCCAAGGACGAGAAGCAGGGCGCAGACCAGAAGGACGGCGAGCCGGCCAAGAAGCTGCAGGGGCGTAAAGCCGAAAAGAAGGCCGCCGGCCAGGAAGCCTGCCGGCATGGTGATCAGCCCGATGATAACGCCCTTCAGAAAATAACCGCTGTCGCTCTCCTCGATGACGCCGATGCCGACGGGCAGGGTGAAGGTGAGGGTACAGCCGAATACGGCGCCGACGATGATGCCGAAATATCCGCCCCAGCCCGGAGCGTCCGCCAGCTGCATGGCAAGCTGGTAGCCGCCCATGTCGATGGCGAAAAATCCGCCCGCCAGCGCGGGATCGGTTCCAAGCATGCGCAGGGCGGGAGCGAGCAGCCGCTCCAGCAGAAAGGAAAGGGCGGGGGAGATGCAGATCATGCCTGCCATGGAAAGGGCGGTAGGCCCCAGAAGCCGGAAGGCTTCTTCAAATCGTTCCCCATATCCTTTTCTGTTCCCTGCAATACAGTCAAGGCCGCCCAGCACGGCTGCGGCGGCAAAAAATATCATGATGACCCGGTTCATGGCACCCTCCGTAAAGATATAAGCTTTCCCTATTATAGCCTGAGGCCGGAAGGGAAGCAAGATAAAAGAAACCGGGATTCGCGGCGCTTCGGCGGGGAGGTAAAAATGGAAATCAGCATTCTTCTTTTCTTTCAGATTTTATCCATGTTCCTGATGCTCCTGATGGGCTTATGCCTGGTGAAAACAGGTCTTTTGAAGGCGCAGGATAGCAGGATCCTTTCCGTTCTGCTTTTGTATCTCGCCCTGCCCTGCGCGATCCTGGATTCCTTCCAGGTGGAATATGACGGCAAAATTCTGAGAGGGCTCCTGCTGGCGTTCGCGGCGGCGATCCTCTGCCATGTGATCCTGCTTCTTGCGGCGGGCCTTCTGGGAAAGGTGCTGCATCTGACCGCCGTGGAAAAGGCCTCGGTCATTTACTCCAATTCCAGCAACCTGATCATTCCGATCATCACGGCTGTCCTTGGACCGGAATGGGTGGTCTATTCCACCGCCTATGTGAGCGTGCAGCAGCTGCTTTTGTGGACCCACGGCAAGGTGCTCCTGTCCGGACAGAAGGGGGCGGATCTCCGAAAAATCCTTACGAATATCAACCTTCTGGCTGTATTCGCCGGGATCCTTCTCTTCCTTGCGGGCCTGCGTCTGCCGGAGGTGCTTTCCAATACGCTGCATTCCGTGGGAAGCATGGTCGCTCCGGCCAGCATGTTCATTGCCGGCATGCTGATCGCCGGCATGTGTCCAAAGCAGATTTTCGGAAACCGGCGGGCCTATGGGATCGTCTGCCTGCGCATGCTTGCCTTTCCCGCCGTGAGCCTGTTTCTGCTTCGCCTTCTGAAAACGGCGGCGGCCGGCGTGTCCGCCGATGCGCAGACCATCCTGCTGATCACGCTCCTTGCGGCCATCACGCCTCCCGCCTCTGCGGTGATCCAGATGTCCCAGGTCTATGGACAGGATTCGGAATACGCGGGCGTGCTCAACGTGCTTTCCACCCTCGTCTGCATCCTTACCATGCCCGCGGCGGTGCTTCTTTACCTGATGTAGCCGCGCTGCTGTGCATAAAAAAGGGGCTGCAGCCGCGGCCGGATTCTCATTTTACCGGCGAAGAATGTCCCGCGCATGTCCCGCATATGTTCCGTACATATTTCCGGCGCCTGCTGCGCATACTATCCCCATAAACAGGCGGGCAGTCACGGGAAAGGCGGCGTAAGCTTTGAACCCTGCGGAGCCCATGTATGGAGGCAGAGATGGACGAGAAGCAGAAAAAGGAATATGAGCAGTATGTCAGCAGAATTACACCGACCCACAATCTGTTTTTACAGATGATAAAGGCGTTCGTGACGGGCGGAGCGATCTGTGTGATCGGCCAGGTCATCCTGAACGTCTGTGCCGCGATGGGCCTTGACAGGCAGACCGCGGGCAGCTGGTCGGCAATCCTTCTGATCCTTTTCAGCGTGCTTCTGACCGGCTTTAACCTCTATCCTTCCATCGTGAAATGGGGCGGCGCCGGCGCGCTGGTCCCGATCACCGGCTTTGCCAATTCCGTGGCGGCCTGCGCGATTGAATTTAAGAAGGAAGGCCAGGTCTTCGGCGTGGGCTGCAAGATCTTCACCATTGCCGGGCCTGTGATCCTGTACGGGATTTTTACGTCCTGGGTGCTGGGGGTGATTTACTGGGTGGGGAAAATTGTGGGGATTGTATAAATGGTATCCTTGTATTCGTAAAATGGATATAAGCGGAAGGTGGACATTGCAGGGATGTTCACTTTTTTGATTGTAAAAGGGAAAAGTCCAGTGTAATTCATGTATTGACAAATTGAAATTCATAGAATATGATTGTTTCATCGAAATGGTGAAATGAGGAAAATGAATGAAATATAATTACACAGGGATGCAGTATGTACAGCTTGCAAAGGAGCAGTTTTATCAGGTGCTGAGAGAAGTTCCATTTGTTTCGGATATAGAGATTATTTCGACAGAATTTCAGCGAGACTTTGGAGATTTTTATGCGGTGGTTCACTTTTCAGATAATAAAGAAACAACAAAATTTTGTGTTGAGGTAAAGACAAGGGGTGAACGACGTTTCGTTAATGAGTTTATATCGATGGTGCCGCAGCGTGCTGACGGAATTTTCTATATATTTATGGCGCCGTACATTTCAGAATCTTCCGCAGAGGCTATGCGGG
>DWUW01000123.1 GCA_019120525.1 Candidatus Eisenbergiella stercorigallinarum
AGCGGGACTATGTGGAAGCTTCCGTGGCAAGGACCACCCGCTGGCTTGCCAGATGCAAGGAGGAGATGAAGCGTCTGAACGGCCTGGAGGATACCATCAATAAGCACCAGCTTCTGTTCGGCATCAACCAGGGGGCAGTCTATACGGACATCCGGATCGAGCACGCGAAGCGGATCGCGGAGATGGAGCTGGACGGCTATGCCATCGGCGGACTTGCGGTGGGTGAGACCCATGAGGAGATGTATCATGTGCTGGACGAAACCGTGCCGTACCTGCCCGCGGACAAACCCACCTATCTGATGGGGGTGGGGACGCCGGCCAATATCCTGGAGGGCGTGGAGAGGGGCGTGGATTTCTTCGACTGCGTTTACCCCACGCGAAACGGGCGTCACGGCCATCTGTATACGAATTACGGAAAGATCAATCTTTTCAACGCGAAGTATGAGCTGGATATGCGGCCCATTGAGGAGGGCTGCGGCTGTCCCGTCTGCCGCCGGTACTCCAGGGCCTACATCCGCCATCTTCTGAAGGCGAAGGAGATGCTCGGCATGCGTCTGTGCGTGCTCCATAACCTCTGGTTCTACAATACCATGATGGAGGAGATCCGGGACGCGCTGGACGAAGGGCGCTTTGCGGCCTATAAAAAAGAAAAGCTTGCCCGGATGGCTGCGGGATAGCCGGATTAGGGCTTGCATGATCGGCTTTTTTTGTGTATGATTGTAGAGATATTGAATTTATGCCGCGCGGGCGGCGGTTTAGGAGGATTGGAAAAAAATGGGAATTTTGGCGACTCAGACAACAGCGGCTGCAGGCACGGGCGGAATGATCGGCATGATCCTGGTCTATGTGGTGATCTTCGGTGCGTTCTTCTATTTTGTGATGTATCGTCCGCAGAAGAAGGAGCAGAAGAAGATGAACGCCATGCTGTCTTCCCTGGAGATCGGGGACAGCGTTCTGACCAACAGCGGCTTTTACGGCGTGATTATCGATATCACGGATGACACGGTCATTGTGGAGTTCGGCAACAACAAGAACTGCCGTATCCCCATGCAGAAGGCGGCGATCGCTCAGGTAGAAAAGCCGGACGCGGAATAAAGCGGACAGAACTATTCGCTGCAGATATAGCAAAGATGAGTTTTATTACTGCAGGTTATTTCAGCCATATCGAACGGATATGGCTGATTTTGTTTTCCCAGGGTCTTTTTTGTTGAAATTCAACATTCAATGGGCTATGATAGAAGGGATAATCGGAAGAATCATCCCTGTCTGACGGCTGGCCGGCGGATGGCGATGGAAAAGCTCCCGAAAAAGAATGAGAAGCGCGGGCGCGGCGTATGATGGAAAGACAGAAAACGGGACAGTCCGGAGGCGCTTCGGAACGGAGGAAACGGTGAAGCTGAAGATTGGATGTATTTCCGGCGACGGGATCGGACCGGAGATCGTAGGAGAAGCGAGAAAGGTACTGGAAAGGATCGCTGTCAGATACGGGCATGAGATTTCCTGGACAGACATTCTGCTCGGAGGCGCGTCCATTGATGCGCACGGCGTGCCCCTGACGCCGGAGGCCGTGCAGGCGGCGAAAGAAAGCGACGCGGTGCTGATGGGATCCATCGGCGGGGACGCGAACACCTCTCCCTGGTATCAGCTTCCGCCGGACCGGAGGCCGGAGGCGGGGCTTCTCGCCATCCGAAAGGAGCTGGGGCTGTTCGCCAACCTGCGGCCCGCGCTGCTTTACGAGGAGCTGGCGGACGCCTGCCCGTTAAAGAAGGAGACCAGCGAGGCGGGCTTTGACCTGCTGATCATGAGAGAACTGACCGGCGGCCTGTATTTCGGGGCCAGGAAGACCACGGTGGAGAACGGTCTCCGCACGGCGGTGGATACGCTGGTCTACAATGAAAACGAGATCCGCCGGATCGCCGTGAAAGCCTTTGACATCGCGCGCAAGCGCAGAGGAAAGGTGACCAGCGTGGACAAGGCGAACGTGCTGGATTCCTCCCGCCTGTGGAGAGCCGTGGTGAACGAGGTGGCCGCGGACTATCCGGATGTGGAGCTTTCCCATATGCTGGTTGACAACTGCGCCATGCAGCTGGTGAAGGATCCGGCCCAGTTCGATGTGATCCTGACCGAGAACATGTTCGGCGACATCCTTTCCGATGAGGCGAGCATGGTGACGGGCTCCATCGGCATGCTCGCGAGCGCCAGCCTGAACGATACGAAGTTCGGCCTGTATGAGCCCAGCCACGGGAGCGCGCCGGATATCGCGGGAAAGGACATCGCCAATCCCATCGCCACCATTTTGAGCGCGGCCATGATGCTCCGCTACAGCTTTGACCTGGATGAAGAAGCGGACGCCGTGGAAGGAGCGGTGAAGCAGGTGCTGAAGGAAGGCTTCCGGACCGCGGATATCATGCCGCAGAAGGACGCTACGGGAAGCGGCGCGGCGTGCAGGAAATGCTCCTGCAGCGAGATGGGAAGCCTGATCGCGGAACGGATATAACGGCGCGGGAAGCGGCGCAGAGATAACGGCATCGAAGAAAGAAGGGATTCCTAAGAAGCGGAATCCGTCAGACATAGAAGCAAAGAAAGGAAGAACAGCGATGAGAAGCGATTCAGTGAAAACAGGAGTACAGCAGGCTCCCCACAGAAGCCTGTTCAACGCGCTTGGCATCACCGAGGAGGAGAGGAACAGGCCTCTGATCGGAATCGTCAGCTCTTATAACGAGATCGTTCCGGGGCATATGAACCTGGACAAGATCGTGGAGGCGGTGAAGCTTGGCGTGGCCATGGCGGGAGGAACGCCGTTCGTGTTCCCGGCCATCGCGGTCTGCGACGGCATTGCCATGGGACATATCGGCATGAAATATTCCCTTGTGACCAGGGACCTGATCTGCGACAGCACGGAGTGCATGGCCATGGCCCACGGCTTCGACGGCCTGGTGATGATCCCCAACTGCGATAAGAACGTGCCCGGCCTTTTGATGGCCGCGGCAAGGGTGAACATCCCCACCATCTTCGTTTCCGGAGGCCCCATGCTGGCCGGCCATGTGTGCGGACACAAGACCAGCCTTTCCTCCATGTTTGAGGCGGTGGGAAGCGTTGCCGCGGGGACCATGTCGATGGAGGAGCTGAATGAATATGAAGAAAAGGCCTGCCCCACCTGCGGCTCCTGCTCTGGCATGTATACGGCCAACTCCATGAACTGCCTGACCGAGGCGCTGGGCATGGGCCTGAAGGGCAACGGCACCATTCCGGCGGTCTATTCCGAAAGGATCCGTCTGGCAAAGCACGCGGGCATGCAGATCATGCAGCTGGTGGAAAAGAACATCCGTCCCAGGGATATCATGACGAAGGAAGCCTTCCTGAACGCCCTGACCATGGATATGGCGCTGGGCTGCTCCACCAATTCCATGCTCCACCTTCCTGCCATCGCCCATGAGGCGGGCGTGGAGCTGAACATGGAGATCGCCAACGAGCTTTCCGCCAGGACGCCGAACCTTTGCCATCTGGCTCCGGCAGGCCCTACCTATATCGAGGATCTGAACGAGGCGGGCGGCGTGTATGCCGTGATGAACGAGCTGAATAAGAAGGGCCTTCTGTATACGGACCTGATCACCGTGACCGGAAAGACGGTGGCGGAGAATATCGCGGGATGCGTGAACAAAAATCCCGAGGTCATCCGTCCCATTGACAATCCCTATTCCGAGACGGGCGGCATCGCGGTGCTGAAGGGCAACCTTGCTCCGGAGACCGCTGTGGTCAAGCGTTCCGCGGTCGCGCCGGAGATGATGGTGCATGAGGGACCCGCCAGGGTATTCGACTGCGAGGAGGATGCCATCGCCGCGATCAAGGGCGGAAAGATCGTTCCCGGGGACGTGGTGGTGATCCGCTACGAGGGACCCAAGGGCGGCCCCGGCATGAGGGAGATGCTCAATCCCACCTCCGCCATCGCGGGCATGGGAATGGGCTCCACCGTGGCCCTGATCACGGACGGACGCTTCAGCGGTGCTTCCAGAGGAGCCTCCATCGGCCATGTGTGCCCGGAAGCCGCGCAGGGAGGCCCCATCGCCCTGGTGGAGGAAGGGGATATCATCAGCATCAATATCCCGGAAAACCGTCTGGATGTGAAGGTATCCGAGGAAGAGATGCAGAAGAGAAGAGAAAAATGGCAGCCCAGACAGCCCCGCGTGACCACAGGTTATCTGGCAAGATACGAGAAGATGGTGACGAGCGCGAACAGAGGAGCTGTTCTGGAGATCAAATAGAAAGGCGCTGATGTACATGCAGCTTACAGGAGCTGAGATCATTGTGGAATGTCTGAAGGAGCAGGGGGTGGATACCGTTTTCGGCTATCCCGGCGGCACGATCCTGAATGTGTACGACGCGCTCTATCAGCATCAGAACGAAATTTTCCATGTGCTGACCTCCCACGAGCAGGGGGCGGCGCATGCGGCGGACGGCTATGCCAGGGCGACCGGAAGGGTGGGCGTCTGCATGGCCACCAGCGGCCCCGGAGCCACCAACCTGGTCACGGGGATCGCTACCGCGTACATGGATTCCATCCCGGTGGTCGCGATCACGGCCAACGTGAATCTCCCCTCCCTGGGGAAGGATTCCTTCCAGGAGGTGGATATTGCCGGCGTGACCATGCCCATCACTAAGCACGGCTACATCGTAAAGGATGTGCGGATCCTGGCGGATACCATCCGGAAGGCGTTTCAGATCGCCGCGTCAGGCCGCCCGGGACCGGTGCTGGTGGATGTGACCAAGGATGTGACGGCGGCGGTGTGCGAATACACCCCGGTGAAGCCGGAAAAGCCGCGGCATCAGAACCGTTTTACGGAAACGGAGCTGGAGGAAGCGCTGAAGCTCCTTCAGTCGGCAAAGAGGCCTTTTCTGTATGTGGGAGGCGGGGCCGTGCTTTCCGGCGCGTCGGAGCAGGTACGGGCCTTCGCGCGTCTTCTGGACGCCCCGGCCTGTGATTCCCTGATGGGAAAGGGAGCCTTTGACGGGACCGATCCCCGCTATACCGGAATGATCGGCATGCACGGGACCAAGGCCTCCAACCTGGGCGTGAGCGGCTGCGACCTCCTTGTGGCCCTGGGAGCCCGTTTTTCCGACCGGGTGGTGGGGAATGTGAAGACCTTCGCTTCCCGGGCAAAGATTCTTCATATCGACGTCGATGCGGCGGAGATCAACAAAAACGTCCGCGCGGACGCGTCTCTTGTGGGGGATCTGAAGGATGTGCTCAACCTCCTGAACGAAAGGCTGCCGCAGCAGTCCCATGAAAAGTGGATGGCGCATATCATGGAGCTGAAGGAGGAATATCCTCTTTCCTATGACAAGTCGCAGCTGAGCGGCCCCTATATCATAGAAGAGCTGGAACGCCTGACCCAGGGAAAGGCAGTGATCACCACGGATGTGGGCCAGCATCAGATGTGGACGGCCCAGTACTACCATTTCATCCAGCCAAGGACCTTCCTGTCCTCCGGGGGCCTGGGCACCATGGGCTACGGCCTTGGGGCCTGCATCGGCGCGAAGATGGGACGGCCGGATAAGATCTGCGTGAACATCGCCGGAGACGGATGCTTCCGCATGAATATGAACGAGCTGGCTACGGCCAGCCGGTATCAGATCCCCGTCATTCAGATCGTGTTCAACAACCACGTGCTGGGGATGGTGCGGCAGTGGCAGACTCTCTTTTACGGCCACAGATATTCCCAGACCGTGCTTTCCGACCGGGTGGATTTCTGCAAGGTGGCGGAAGGGCTGGGCTGCAGGGCCATCCGTGTGACGAAGAAGGAAGAAGTGGTTCCTGCGCTGAAAGAGGCCATCGCGGAGAACGGCCCCGTACTGATCGAGTGCGTGATCCCGGAGGATGACAAGGTATTCCCGATGGTGTCTCCCGGAGGTTCCATCAGCGAAGCGTTCGACGCGGCGGATCTGAAGAAAAGGGAAGAAGCCGGCGCGCAGCCATAGAAACGATGAGGAGGAGAAAAAAGTGTCAAGAGTATATAATTTTTCCGCGGGCCCTGCGGTCCTGCCGGAGTCGGTATTAAAGGAAGCGGCGGATGAGATGCTGGACTACAGAGGCTGCGGCATGTCCGTGATGGAGATGAGCCACCGCTCCAAAACCTACCAGACGATCCTGGATGAGGCGGAGGCGGACCTGCGGGACCTGATCGGGATCCCGGACAATTATAAGGTGCTCTTCCTGCAGGGAGGAGCCAGCCAGCAGTTTGCCATGATCCCCATGAACCTGATGAAGAACCGGGTCGCCGACTATATCGTGACCGGGCAATGGGCGAAGAAGGCCTGGCAGGAGGCTTCCAAATACGGAACGGCGAACAAGATCGCCTCTTCGGAAGATCAGACCTTTTCCTACATCCCGGACTGCTCCGACCTTCCTGTTTCGGAGAATGCGGATTATGTTTATATCTGCGAAAACAACACCATATACGGCACCAAGTTCAAAACCCTTCCCAACACGAAGGGAAAGCCCCTGGTGGCGGATGTGTCCTCCTGCTTCCTTTCCGAGCCCGTGGATATCACGAAATATGCCCTGATGTACGGCGGCGTACAGAAAAACATCGGCCCTGCCGGCGTGGTGATCGTGATCATCCGAGAGGATCTCATCACGGAGGATGTGCTTCCCGGCACGCCCACTATGCTCCAGTATAAGATCCACGCGGACGCGGGCTCCCTTTACAATACCCCGCCCGCGTACGGCATTTACATCTGCGGCAAGGTGTTCAAGTGGCTGAAGGGACTGGGCGGACTTTCCGCCATCCAGAAGGTGAACGAGGAGAAGGCGAAGCTTCTGTATGACTTCCTGGATGAAAGCAGCCTGTTCAAGGGCACGGTGCGCAGACAGGACCGTTCCCTGATGAACGTGCCGTTCGTTACGGGAAGCGACGAGCTGGACGCGAAGTTCGTAAAAGAGGCGAAGGAGCACGGCCTGGAAAACCTGAAGGGACACAGGAGCGTGGGAGGCATGCGCGCGAGCATTTACAACGCCATGCCGACAGAGGGCGTGCGCAGCCTTGTGGAGTTTATGAAAAAATTTGAAATGGAGAACAGATGACATGTTTCATTATTATTGCCTGAATCCCATCTCCAGTGTGGGACTTGAAGGGTTTACGGAAGGATATGAGGCGGTACAGAATCCGGCGGAGGCGGAGGGCATCCTGGTCCGCAGCGCTTCCATGCATGAAATGGAGCTGCCGGAGAAGCTTCTGGCGGTGGCCAGGGCCGGAGCGGGCACGAACAACATCCCCCTGGACAAATGCGCAGAAAAGGGAATCGTGGTCTTCAACACGCCGGGCGCAAACGCCAACGGCGTAAAGGAGATCGTGATCGCCGCCATGCTGCTGGCCTCCCGGGACATCGTGGACGGCATCAACTGGGTGAAGGAAAACAGCACCGATCCCGAGGTGGGAAAGAAAGCCGAGAAGATCAAAAAGAATTTCGCGGGAACCGAGGTGCAGGGAAAGAAGCTCGGCATCATCGGCCTGGGAGCCATCGGCGTGAAGGTGGCCAACACGGCGAAGCATCTGGGCATGGAGGTCTACGGCTATGACCCTTACGTGTCCGTGGACGCGGCCTGGAACCTCAGCCGGGACGTGAAGCACGTGATCGATGTGAACGAGATCTATGAGAAATGCGATATCATCACCATCCACGTTCCCCTTCTGGACAGCACGAAGGGAATGATCGGGGAGACCGCCCTGGAAAAGATGAAGGACGGCGTGATCCTCCTGAACTTTGCCAGAGATCTTCTGGTGGATGAGCCGGCTGTGGTCCGCGCCATTGAGAGCGGAAAGATGCGCCGGTACGTATCCGACTTCCCGAATCCCGTGACGGCCGGAAAGAAGGGCTGCATCGTCATCCCCCATCTGGGAGCGTCCACGGAGGAATCCGAGGACAACTGCGCGGCGATGGCGGTGAAGGAGCTGATGGATTACCTGGAAAACGGAAATATCAAGAACAGCGTGAATTACCCCGCCTGCGACATGGGCGTATGCACCCAGGCCGGCCGGATCAGCATCTTCCACAAAAACGTGGCGAACATGATCACCCGTTTCGCGGCCCTGTTCGGAGAGAAGGGGATCAACATTTCCGACATGATCAACAAATCAAAGGGCGAGGTCGCCTATACCATGCTGGACGTGGAGGAGAAGGCGTCGGAGGAGATCATCGACACCCTGCGCGCCATTCCCGGCGTGTTCCGTGTGCGGGTGGTAAAATAGCGGGAAGAAGGTCCGCATTGTCTTACGTGCCGGTCAGCAGGCGGCCGGCACTGGCTGCAGCAGGCGTTGCTGTTTGGCCAGGTCTGCGCATTACCTGCGCAGACCGTACGAAAACGTACAGGCAGGAAGGCACATCAGACGGTGTGCCTTTTTTACTTGTATCCAAAAGCAGAATCGGGTATACTGTATACTAGAAAAAAGAAAACAACATGTCAGCCTGGCAGATGGGAGGGAAAATGGCGGAGGTAAGACCTTTTCGGGCCTGGCGGCCCGCACAGGGAATGGAGGGAAGGATAGCGGCCCTGCCCTATGACGTGGTAAGCGGGAAGGAAGCGAGGGAGGAAACAAGGAGGGAACCTTACTCCTTTCTGGCAGTGGACAGGCCGGAGACCCAGTTTGAAGAGGGAACAGACGCCGCGCCGGAGCAGCTTTACGAAAGGGCGGGAGCGCTTCTGCGGCGCTGGATGAAGGAGGGCAGCCTTCAGAAAGAGGCGGAGCCCTGTTATTATATTTATGAGCTGGAACGGCTCGGCCATGTCCAGACAGGGATCGCGGCCTGCGTGTCCGCGGACGATTACCGAAACGGCGTGATCCGGAGACACGAGAACACGAGAACGGAAAAGGAGGAGGACAGGACCCGGCATGTGAGGGCCTGCGGGGCGCAGACCGGCCCGGTCTTTCTCGCTTACCGCGCGGCGCGAAAGATCCGGGAGATCACGGAGCGGTGCAGGAAGGAGCCCTGCCTGTATGACTTCGTTTCCCCGGACGGCATCGCCCACAGGGTCTGGAGGATCAGCGGGAAGGAGGACTGCCTGGCGGTCCATGAGGCCTTCGGACGGGTGAAGCGGCTGTACATAGCGGACGGACACCACCGCTGCGCGTCAGCGGCGCGGGTGGCACAGGAATGCAGGAAGGAATGCCCGGATTATACGGGGGAAGAACCCTTTAACTTCATCCTTTCCGTGCTGTTTCCCGACGATCAGCTCACCATCCTGGAATACAACCGGGTGATCCGGGATCTGAACGGGCTGACGCCGGAGGAATTTCTGGACCGGATCCGGGAGAGCTTTGCGGTATGCCCGGAAGAGGGGCCATACCGGCCGGAAAGGAAGGGGCTGTTCGGCCTGTATCTGGGAAAACGGTGGTACCGCCTGGCCCGGAAGCCGGAGGCGGAGAGCGGAGAAGCCAAAGCGCCGGATCCCGTCCGCGGGCTGGACGTTTCCGTGCTGCAGCGCCTGATCCTGGAGCCTGTCCTTGGGATCACGGATCCGAGGACGGATGAGAGGATCGATTTCGTGGGAGGGATCCGGGGGTTAGAGGAACTGGAAAGACGGTGCGAAGAGGACTGCGCGGCAGCCTTTTCCCTGTACCCCACATCCATCGGAGAGCTGTTTCGCGTGGCGGACGCGGGGCTTCTGATGCCGCCGAAATCCACCTGGTTTGAACCGAAGCTTCGGAGCGGGCTTTTTATCCATGAACTGAACGAAAACGAATAGAGAGGGAAGGGAGACTGTTATGAAGGACAAACTGTATAAACTGATGAACTGGCCGGAGATCGAGGCGATCATTTACTCGGAGGACGACAACCCCCACCGGCTTCTCGGGCCGCATAAGGCGGGAAATTCTGTGGTCTTCCAGACGTTTCAGCCGGGGGCCGAAAGGGTGGAGCTGGTATTTCCCGATGCGGGAAAGGAGCTGGAAATGGAGCTGGCGGACGAGGCCGGTTACTTCGCGGCTCTCATTCCCGGGAAGGAGCTGCCGGAAAAGGAGACTTCCCCAAAAGAGCTCCCTTCCTATGAATACCGGATTACCTGGCCGGACGGGACGGTGAAGACACAAGGGGATCCCTACCGCTTCGGCCCGGTCATCAGCAAAAAGGATACAGACCGTTTCGCGGCCGGGATCCATTATGAGGCCTACCAGATGCTGGGCGCGCACGTATGTACCGTCGACGGGACGAAGGGCGTGCACTTTGCGGTCTGGGCGCCCAACGCCCTGCGGGTGAGCGTGGTGGGAGACTTCAACCGCTGGGACGGAAGGGTCCACCAGATGAGAAGACTGTGGGATTCCGGAATCTTTGAGATCTTTATCCCCGGAGAGCTGGAAGGGGAAAATTATAAATACGAGCTCAAGACCAAAGGCGGCCTGACCTATCTGAAGGCGGATCCCTATGCCTTCAGCCAGCAGCTGCGTCCGGACACGGCTTCCGTGATCCGGGACATCTCCGGCTTTGCCTGGGAGGACGCAGAGTGGCTGAAAAAGAGAGAAAAAACGGATTACAGTGTCTCTCCCATCAGCGTGTACGAGCTGTACCTGGGATCCTTTAAACGTCCGGAGGACGACAGGCCCTACTGCAATTACAGGGAGCTGGCTCCGGCCATCATTTCCTATGTGAAGGAAATGGGCTATACCCATATCGAGCTGATGCCCATCATGGAGCATCCCTTCGACGGCTCCTGGGGCTATCAGGTGATCGGCTATTACGCGCCGACCGCCAGATACGGGACTCCGGAGGACTTCATGTTCTTCATGAATGAAATGCACAAGGCCGGGATCGGCGTGATCCTGGACTGGGTGCCCGCCCATTTCCCCAGAGATACCTACGGCCTTTCCGCCTTTGACGGCACCTGCCTGTACGAGCATCTGGATCCCAGACAGGGCTCCCACCCTCACTGGGGTACCCTGATCTACAATTACGGACGGCCCCAGGTCTCCAATTACCTGATCGCCAACGCCCTGTTCTGGATCGAACAGTACCATGCCGACGGCATCCGCATGGACGCGGTGGCTTCCATGCTCTATCTGGATTACGGAAAGCAGGACGGCGAATGGGTGGCCAACATCTACGGCGGCAATGAAAACCTTCAGGCCGTGGAATTTTTAAAGCATGTCAACAGCATGATCCATAAGAGGGGCCGGGGCGCGCTGTCCATCGCGGAGGAATCCACCGCATGGCCGAAGGTGACGGGAAGCCTGGACGACGATGGCCTTGGCTTTGACCTGAAGTGGAACATGGGCTGGATGAACGATTTCCTGGGATATATCCGTCAGGATCCCTATTTCCGCTCCGGCTGCCACAACATGCTCACCTTCAGCATGGTCTATGCCTACAGCGAGAAGTTCATGCTGGTGCTTTCCCACGACGAGGTGGTGCACGGCAAGGCCTCCATGCTTGGAAAAATGCCCGGAAACAGGCAGGAGCAGTTCTCCAACCTGAAGGCAAGCTACGGCTACATGATGTGCCATCCCGGAAAGAAGCTTCTTTTCATGGGACAGGATATCGGGGAATATGACGAGTGGAATGAAAACCGCGAGGTGGAATGGTATCTCACGAAGGAGGCGGACCATAAGGGCCTGCAGGAATTTGTGAAGGCATTAAACCGCCTGTACGCTTCCGCCCTCGCGCTTTCCGTGAAGGATACCAGCTGGGACGGTTTTGAATGGATCAACTGCATCAGCGCCAACGACTGTATCCTTTCCTTTGTACGCAAGGGAAAGAAGGATGAGGACATGCTTCTGGTGGTGGTGAATTTCGCGAACGTGGAAAGAAAAGGCTTCCAGGTCGGCGTGCCTCTGAAC
>DWUW01000124.1 GCA_019120525.1 Candidatus Eisenbergiella stercorigallinarum
CGCTTCTCCCACCTGCACCTCTTCGCCGGTGGCCATGTTGGCTCCGTAGCACTTCGCGCAGATCCCGTTATGGGAACGGCAGCTGAGGATCGTCCTGATCTTCACCTTCTCGATGGGTTCGCCCTTCTGATCCACACCCACGCTCAGGATGCGCTCCGCGCGGCTGGGCGTGATCATGTGGTTTCTCTTTACGATCACATTTCCGTCACGGTCACAGATATCCTCGCAGGATACCCTTCCCGTAATACGGTCCTTCAGGCTTTCGATGGTTTCCTTTCCATCCATGAAGGCGCTGACCTCCATGCCGGGGATCTCGTCCCTGCCCTCGCAGCAGTCCGTCTCGCGGATGATCAGCTCCTGGGATACGTCAACCATTCGTCTGGTCAGGTATCCGGAGTCCGCGGTACGAAGCGCGGTATCGGACAGTCCCTTACGGGCGCCGTGCGCGGACATGAAATACTCCAGTACGTCCAGTCCCTCACGGAAATTGGACTTGATGGGCAGCTCGATGGTACGTCCGGTGGTATCCGCCATCAGTCCGCGCATGCCCGCCAGCTGCTTGATCTGCTGGTTGGAACCACGGGCTCCGGAGTCCGCCATCATGAAAATGTTGTTGTATTTATCCAGTCCCGCGAGCAGAACGTCGGTCAGCTCCTTATCCGTCTCGTTCCAGGTCTCCACAACCGCGCGGTAACGCTCTTCCTCGGTGATCAGGCCGCGGCGGAAGTTCTGGGAGATCCGGTCAACGGTCGCCTGCGCCTGCGCCAGCATCTCCGGCTTCTGCGCGGGTACGGTCATATCGGAAATGGAAACGGTCATGGCCGCCCTGGTGGAATACTTATATCCGGTGGCCTTGATGTCGTCCAGCACCTCCGCCATCTTGGAAGCGCCATGGATGTTGATGACCTTCTCCAGGATCTGCTTTAAGCCCTTCTTGCCCACATGGAAGTCAACCTCCAGCTTCAGGGCGTTTTCCGGAACGCTTCTGTCCACAAAGCCCAGATCCTGGGGAAGGATCTCGTTGAAGATAAAACGTCCCAGCGTGGATTCCACGATATCGGAAAGCACGGTGCCGTCCGGCAGGGTCTTTGTCACCTTCACACGGATCCTGGAATGCAGGGTCAGCACCTGGTTTTCATAGGCGAGGATCGCCTCGTTCAGGTTCTTGAAATACTTGCCTTCTCCCTTCGCGCCGGGCCTCTCCTGGGTCAGGTAGTAGATTCCCAGAACCATATCCTGGGAAGGGACCGCCACCGGGCCTCCGTCGGAGGGCTTCAGCAGGTTGTTCGGGGACAGCAGCATGAAACGGCACTCCGCCTGCGCTTCCACGGAAAGCGGAAGGTGCACGGCCATCTGGTCGCCGTCGAAGTCGGCGTTGAACGCGGTACATACCAGGGGATGCAGCTTGATCGCCTTACCCTCTACCAGAATGGGCTCAAACGCCTGGATACCCAGCCTGTGCAGCGTAGGGGCACGGTTCAGCATCACCGGATGCTCCTTGATCACGTCTTCCAGCACATCCCATACCTGGGAGTCCAGTCTCTCCACCAGCTTTTTCGCATTTTTGATATTCTGGGAAATGCCCCTTGCCACCAGCTCCTTCATCACGAAGGGCTTGAACAGCTCGATGGCCATCTCCTTGGGCAGGCCGCACTGATAGATCTTCAGCTCCGGACCTACTACGATAACGCTTCGTCCGGAATAGTCCACACGCTTTCCCAGCAGGTTCTGACGGAAACGTCCGGACTTACCCTTCAGCATGTCGGAAAGGGATTTCAGCGCGCGGTTTCCGGGTCCCGTCACCGGGCGTCCCCTTCTGCCGTTGTCGATCAGCGCGTCCACCGCTTCCTGCAGCATTCTCTTTTCGTTGCGGACGATGATATCCGGAGCGCCAAGCTCCAGCAGTCTCTTCAGACGGTTGTTTCTGTTGATGATCCTGCGGTACAGATCGTTCAGGTCAGAGGTGGCGAAACGGCCGCCGTCCAGCTGTACCATGGGACGCAGGTCCGGAGGGATCACCGGGATCGCGTCCAGCACCATCCATTCCGGGCGGTTCCCGGATTCGCGGAAAGCCTCTACCACTTCAAGGCGCTTGATGATCCTCGCGCGCTTCTGGCCGGAGGAATCCTTTAAGCCTTCCTTCAGCTCCACAGCTTCCTTTTCCAGATCGATGGCAAGCAGCAGCTCCTTGATGGACTCCGCGCCCATGCCCGCGCGGAATTTATTGCCCCAGGTCTCCCTGGCATCCTGATATTCCTTCTCGGAAAGCACCTGCTTGTATTCCAGATTGCTCTCGCCCTTGTCCAGGACGATGTAGGAAGCGAAATAAAGCACCTTTTCCAGCACTCTGGGGGACAGATCCAGGATCAGCCCCATGCGGCTGGGAATCCCCTTGAAGTACCAGATATGGGAAACGGGAGCAGCCAGCTCGATGTGGCCCATCCGCTCCCTGCGGACGCTGGATTTGGTTACCTCAACGCCGCAGCGGTCACAGACAACGCCCTTGTATCTGATCTTCTTGTATTTTCCGCAGTGGCACTCCCAGTCCTTGGTGGGGCCGAAAATGCGCTCGCAGAACAGGCCGTCGCGCTCCGGCTTGAGCGTCCGGTAGTTGATCGTTTCCGGCTTCTGTACCTCGCCCCTGGACCATTCCCTGATCTTTTCGGGAGATGCCAGCCCGATCCTGATCGCGTCAAAGGTCATCGGCTGATATACTTCATTCTTTGCTGTTGTTTCAGACATTGCGCACTCCTTCCAAAACGGGGACGGCTCCGGCCGGACGCCGCCTCCCGTCAAATTGCAAAAGCTTATTCGTCCATATCGTCAAAGCTTTCCTCAAGGTCGAGTTCCAGATCATCTACTGTGCCTTCGTCCTCCGCACTCACAAGCTCTCCGCCTTCGTTGAACTCCTGATGCTGGTAGCCGAGCGCCCCCAGTGAATCCTTTTCATATTTCTCGTAGCCTTTGGAGTCACCCTCGATCTCATAACGGTAATCCGTATCGGAATAATCCACCGTCTCCATGATCTCGACTTCCGTATTGTCGTCGCGCAGCACCCGCACATCCAGGGCAAGGGACTGCAGCTCCTTCAAAAGAACCTTGAAGGATTCCGGAATGCCGGGCTCAGGGATATTTTCACCCTTAATGATCGCCTCGTAGGTCTTCACACGGCCCACCACGTCGTCGGACTTCACCGTCAGGATCTCCTGCAGGGTATATGCCGCGCCGTAAGCCTCCAGGGCCCACACTTCCATTTCTCCGAAACGCTGTCCTCCGAACTGCGCCTTACCGCCCAGAGGCTGCTGCGTTACCAGGGAGTAAGGGCCGGTGGAACGGGCGTGGATCTTATCGTCAACCAGATGATGCAGCTTCAGGTAATGCATGTGGCCGATGGTAACCGGGCTGTCAAAATATTCTCCGGTCCGTCCATCCCTTAAGCGCACCTTACCGTCGCGGCTGATGGGAACGCCCTTCCACAGTTCTCTGTGGTCCCGGTTCAGGGAAAGGTACTGCATCACCTCGGGAAGCAGCTCATCCTTATGCTTCGCTTCAAACTCTTCCCAGCTTAAGTTCACGTAATCGTTGGCCAGATCCAGGGTGTCCATGATGTCGTTTTCATTTGCCCCGTCGAAGACCGGCGTCGCCACGTTGAAGCCAAGCGCTTTGGCCGCCAGGGAAAGATGGATCTCCAGCACCTGCCCGATATTCATACGGGAAGGCACGCCCAGCGGGTTCAGGACGATATCCAGCGGACGGCCGTTGGGCAGATAAGGCATATCCTCCACGGGAAGCACGCGGGAAACAACACCTTTGTTTCCGTGACGGCCTGCCATCTTGTCGCCGACTGAAATCTTTCTCTTCTGCGCGATATAAATGCGCACCGCCTGGTTCACGCCCGGGGACAGCTCATCGCCGTTCTCCCTGGTGAACACCTTGGCGTCCACAACGATTCCGTATTCCCCATGAGGGACCTTCAGGGAGGTATCCCTCACTTCTCTGGCCTTCTCGCCGAAGATGGCGCGGAGAAGCCTCTCCTCCGCGGTCAGCTCGGTCTCACCCTTGGGGGTTACCTTTCCGACCAGGATATCCCCTGCGCGCACCTCCGCGCCGATGCGGATGATTCCCCTGTCGTCCAGGTCCTTTAAGGCATCGTCGCCCACGCCGGGAACGTCTCTGGTGATCTCTTCCGGTCCCAGTTTGGTATCTCTGGCTTCCGCCTCATATTCTTCGATATGGACGGAAGTATATACATCATCCTGTACCAGACGCTCGCTTAAGAGGACAGCGTCCTCGTAGTTATAGCCTTCCCAGGTCATGAAGCCGATCAGCGGGTTCTTGCCCAGCGCCAGCTCGCCTTCGGAGGTGGACGGGCCGTCCGCGATCACCTGTCCCGCGGCAACCCGGTTCCCCTTGAACACGATGGGTCTCTGGTTGTAGCAGTTGCTCTGGTTGCTTCTTGCAAACTTGGTCAGATGATATTCAATCTTCTCTCCGTCGTCCGCCGTCATGCGGATCTTGTCGGAGGATACATAATCGATGGTACCTGCCTTCTTCGCCACCACGCACACGCCGGAGTCAACGGCAGCCTTCACCTCCATACCGGTTCCCACAACGGGAGCCTCCGTGGTCAGGAGCGGAACCGCCTGACGCTGCATGTTGGATCCCATCAGGGCGCGGTTCGCGTCGTCGTTCTCCAGGAAGGGGATCAGCGCGGTCGCCACGGAAAATACCATCTTCGGGGATACGTCCATGAAGTCAAACACGGCCTTCGGGTACGCCTGGGTCTCCTCACGGTAACGGCCGGAAACCATGTTCCTTACGAAATGTCCGTCCGCGTCCAGCGCCTCATTCGCCTGCGCCACATGGTAGTTATCCTCTTCGTCCGCCGTCATATAGACAACCTCGTCCGTCACCCGGGGATTTGCCGGATCGGACTTGTCGATCTTTCTGTAGGGCGCCTCCACGAAGCCGTACTCGTTGATCCTGGCGTAGCAGGCAAGGGAGTTGATCAGGCCGATGTTCGGTCCTTCCGGCGTCTCAATGGGGCACATCCTTCCATAGTGGGAATAATGTACGTCACGCACCTCGAATCCGGCACGGTCACGGCTCAGTCCTCCGGGTCCCAGGGCGGAAAGACGTCTCTTATGGGTCAGCTCGCCCAGCGGGTTATTCTGATCCATGAACTGGGACAGCTGGGAGGAACCGAAGAATTCCTTCACCGCCGCCTGTACGGGCTTGATGTTGATCAGCACCTGCGGGGAAATCTCCTCCGCGTCATGGGTGGTCATGCGCTCGCGGACCACTCTCTCCATCCTGGAAAGGCCGATGCGGTACTGGTTCTGCAGAAGCTCGCCCACCGCGCGGATCCGGCGGTTGCCCAGATGGTCGATATCATCGTCGTTTCCGATGCCATACTCCAGATGGATATTATAGTTAATGGAAGCCAGGATGTCTTCCTTCGTAATATGCTTCGGGATCAGCTTATGGACGTTCTTACGGATCGCCTCCGCCAGCTCCTCCGGGTCCCCGGAATGCTCATCCAGAATCTTCTGCAGCTCCGGATAATATACCAGCTCCGTCACGCCAAGCTCTCTCGGATTGCAGTCCACATAATGGGTAATATCAACCATCATGCTGGAAAGGACCTTCACATTCCTTTCCTCAGTCTGCACATAGACATAGGGAACCGCCGCGTTCTGGATCTGGTCCGCCAGCTCCGCCGTCACCTTCGTCCCGGCCGCCGCGATCAGCTCTCCCGTCGTGGTATCCACCACATCCTCCGCCAGCACAAAGCCGCGGATCCGGTTCTTCAGCATCAGCTTCTTATTAAATTTATATCTGCCGACCTTGGCCAGGTCATATCTTCTGGGGTCGAAGAACATGGCGTTGATCAGGCTCTCCGCGCTCTCCACGCTCAAAGGCTCGCCGGGACGGATCTTCTTGTACAGCTCCAGAAGGCCTTCCTGATAGTTCTCGGCGGTATCCTTCATGAAGCTGGCTTCGATCTTGGGCTCATCGCCGAACAGCGCGCGGATCTCATCGTTGGTCCCAACGCCCAGGGCGCGGATCAGCACGGTGATCGGAACCTTCCTGGTCCTGTCCACACGCACATAGAACACATCGTTGGAATCCGTCTCATACTCCAGCCAGGCGCCGCGGTTGGGGATCACTGTGCAGCTGTAGAGCCTCTTGCCGATCTTGTCATGGCCGATTCCATAGTAAATGCCGGGGGAACGCACCAGCTGGCTGACGATAACACGCTCTGCGCCGTTGATGACGAAGGTGCCCGTCTCAGTCATCAGGGGGAGGTCGCCCATGAAGATCTCATGCTCCGTAATCTCTTCCTTTTCCTTATTATAAAGGCGGACTCTCACCTTCAGGGGAGCAGCATACGTCGCGTCTCTTTCCTTGCACTTTTCGATCGAATACTTAACGTCATCCTCACACAGCTCGAAATCCACGAACTCCAGGCTCAGATGGCCGCTGTAGTCTTCGATTGGAGATATGTCGTCGAAAACCTCTTTCAGCCCGTCGGTCAGAAACCAGTGATAGGAGTCCTTCTGGACTTCGATCAGGTTCGGCATCTCCAATACTTCCTTCTGCCGTGAATAACTCATACGCATATTCCTGCCTGTGGCAATCGGACGTATTCTGTTCTTTTCCATTGACATTTTCACCCCGTTCTAATGATTTGCCCGCCGAACCTCATGGCCGGCGAACAGTCGGCTGCAGGCGGCAAAGCCCTCCGGCAGCAGTCAGCGCGATACTTTATTTCCGGTTTTTCGCACAAAAATAGTATAGCATACCACAATAGTGCACTATCCAGTATACTACAAGCATTCAGGCCAGTCAACCTGAAATTTTACATAATTTACATTTTCTGCCGGACAGCACAACGAACCGCCGTCTGCCGGTTTCCCGGCAAACGGCGGTTCGCATATCTTCGCTTCACGAAAAGACTTATTTAAGGGTAACCTTAGCGCCTTCCGCTTCCAGCTTGGACTTGATCTCTTCTGCTTCTTCCTTGGAAGCGCCTTCCTTAACAACCTTGGGAGCGCCGTCAACAACGTCCTTCGCTTCCTTCAGGCCAAGGCCGGTAACCTCGCGGACAACCTTGATAACCTTAACCTTGTTCGGGCCAACCTCGGTCAGCTCAACGTCGAACTCGGTCTTCTCCTCAGCGGCAGCAGCCTCACCTGCGCCAGCTGCTGCAACAACAACGCCGGCTGCAGCGGATACGCCGAACTCTTCCTCGCATGCCTTTACCAGATCGTTCAGTTCCAGTACGGACAGCTCTTTGATCGCATCGATAATTTCCTGAGTGGATAACTTAGCCATTTTTTCTACCTCCGTTTCGTTTTCCTGACAAAAATCCTTATTCTGCCGCGGGAGCTTCCGCTTCCGCAGGCGCCGCTTCCTCTGCGGGAGCAGCTTCACATCCGGCAGCTCCGCCTTTCTCAGCAAGCTGCTTCATAACACGTGCAAAGTTTGCAATCGGGGACTGCATGCTTCCAAGCAGTCTGGAAAGCAGTTCTTCCCTGGAAGGGATCTGGGAGATTGCAGCCATCCCCTTCGCGTCATATACGGTGCCTTCCACAACGCCGGCTTTGATCTCAAGCTTGTCAGCGGTCTTTGCGAACTTCGCGATCTCTCTGGCGGGAGCCGTAGCGTCCGTGGTGGAGATTGCGATCGCGCTGGGGCCTTCCAGATAAGGAGCAAGCGCTTCAAAGTCCGTTCCCTTGAAAGCAAAGTTCATCATCGTGTTCTTGTAGACCTTGTAGTTGATCCCGGCTTCACGAAGCTGCTTACGCAGAGCGGTATCCTGCTCAACGGTAAGTCCGCGGTAATCAACCAGAACGACTGACTGCGCGTCCTTGATCGCTTCGGAAATCTCCGCAACGACAGGCGCCTTCTGTTCTACCTTTGCCATTTCTTTACCTCCTTATAGATTTTTTCTGAAAATACATTCAGTGCCGAAAAGGAGCAAACGGCCCGCCCTGAAGGCGGTTTTTCCAGAAAAAAAGCCCTCCGCGAAGACGCGGAGAGCTTAACCTTTCCCAAATCAGGCTGTATCACAGCCGTATGCGCGTTAACTCTTCCCTCGGCAGGCGTTTCCCACTTACACCGTGATCCGGTACCTGCTGTCTTCGGCAAGGTTCAGATGAACCTTTTACAAACTACCATACAGAGCGGGGTTTGTCAAGCACTTTTTCAGGCAGAAACTCTTTTCTTTTTCAGGCCGGGACGCTTCTCTTACGCGCCGCCGGCACGGCACCGGCCTGAGAAGCGACGCCCTGTACGTCCTGGGCCGTCCAGGGATATACAAAGCCCTCCGCGTCGATCGTCACCTCCGGCGAGAGACTCTGCATGTGCCCGATCACACGGGCCTTTTCCTCACCGGCAAGAAGGCTCGTCCTGCAGTCCTTCTGGATGGCGGGCAGGAAACGGAAGGAGGCAAGCTGCCCGGTCTGCGCGTCCAGCGTAACCTCCACCAGACAGGTATCCTGCGTCCTGGAATTGAACAGGAAATTCCCCACACTGTAGATCACGGGCGTATCCCCGATAAACTCGATCCCCTGCAGCACATGGGGATGGTCCCCGATGATCAGGTCCGCGCCCGCCTGCGCGATCAGCGGCGCCTGCTCCTTCTGCGCCCAGTCCAGCTCCGTGGTGCTTTCCGTCCCCCAATGGACATAGACGACCACAAAATCGCTCACGGCCTTCGCCTTCTGGATCTCGGAAAGAAGCAGATCCACATCCCTGCAGCGGAAGACCCCCGGAGAGCTCTCCGTCGCTCCCTTCGTATCCGGATTATCCATCCGTTCGATCTGGGTGGCGGAAAGAAAAGCGATCTTTACATTTTCACTGACAAAATACACGGGACGGACCGCTTCCGCCAGATTGCGCCCCGCTCCCACCCAGGGTATCCCCGCGGCCGCGAGCGTATCCAGCGTATCCAGGAGGGAAATCTCCCCGTAATCATAGGCATGGTTGTTCGCCAGTGACACAAGATCCGCGCCCATCTCGGAAAGCAGGGACGCATGGGCGGGATCCGCGCGGAAGGTAAAGGCCTTCCCCGCGGTAGGCGTCCCTCTCTTTGTATAGGTAAATTCATTGTTTACCATGAACAGATCCGCGCCCCTCATTTCCTCCAGGATCGCCGGATCAAACCCCGCCTCCACCAGGCTGCCGCCGCCCGCGCGGCTCTTCATCCGCACCATGATGCTGTAGCTGTCGTCAAACAAAATATCCCCGGCAAAAGCGAGCGTGATCTCCCCTTCCTTTGCGGGAACCAGCGGAAAAGCATTCTGGGCAGCCATAAGCGCCGGATCCGAAAGAAGCTCCGCGTATTTCCCTTCCGCAAGAGCCCCCCCTTCCGCCGGACCCGCCTCCTCCTTTTCCTCCTGGATGATGGTAACTCCCGTAACCTGTACCGATTCCAGCTCCGCGCCCTCTCCCAGCACCGTCCATCCCGTCAGCAGCAGCGTAACTCCCACCGACGCGGCCAGAAATACGATGATCCCGGGCAGCGGCAGCCGCCGTCTCCTTCTCCCTTCGCGCACTGTTTTCCTCCCCTCTGAATCCCCATACCGGAGCGCAGACGGCGGGGTGAAGAAAAATCACGGATGCGATTTCTCTTCTGCCCCCCCACCGCCTCCCGCTCTTTTGGGATCCATTCAGCCGTACATGATATCTGCTTTCATTATCCGGCAGCCCTCCCATTCCGTCAAGCATAAAAAATCCGCGCGCCGTCCACACTAACCCTGTAGTGACCGGCGCTTGTCTGAACAGGGACCCGGTATCACACTTATTTTTCCACACGGAGCGTTAAAGCTTATGAAATTATCCACAGACCTTGAAGAAAACATCCGAACCGCCCACCGGCTGCTGCCCCTTGGCGCCAGCTTCGACCTGGTGACGAGGCGGCTGAATTTCGGGGAAACGGCGGGATACTGGATCGGCGTAAACGGCTTCCTGAAGGTGGAGATCCTTCAGCAGATCTTTTCCGACCTGCAGAACCCCCTCTACACCCAGGACCTGAAGATCCGGGACATCCAGGCCTACATGGATTCCAAGATCGGCTATGTACAGACCTCCCTGTCCGACGACTGGGACGACATCCTGCGCAATCTCCTGAGCGGCCCTTCCCTGCTCCTTCTGGACGGCTTTGACCAGGCGATCCTTCTGGACGTACGGACCTATCCCGCCAGGAGCATATCGGAGCCCGACGCGGAAAAGGCGACCCGGGGAGCCAGGGACGGCTTCGTGGAGACCCTCCTCTTCAACGCCAACCTGATCCGGCGGCGCATCCGCGATCCCCGCCTCACCTTTGAGCTGGTAAATGTGGGGAGCGAAAGCAAGACCGACGTGGCAATCTCCTATCTGAACGATGTGGCGGACATGGCGCTGGTCAAACGCCTGAAAGAAACGCTTTCCGCCCTCCCCGTCACCGCCCTGACCATGGGGAGCAAAAGCCTGGAAGAGCTGCTGGTCAGGAAAAAATGGTTCCACCTTCTGCCCAGCATTTTTCTCACAGAGCGTCCGGACGTGGCCTGCAGCTATCTGACGGAAGGCCACATCGCCGTGGTGGTGGACAACTCGCCCGCGGTGCTGATTCTTCCCTGCACCATTTTCCAGTTCACCCAGAGCCCGGAGGACTATTACAAAAGCACGGTGGTCGGCACCTATTTCCGCCTGGTGCGCTTCCTGTGCATCCCCGTCAGCCTCCTCCTCATGCCGCTGTTTCTGCTCCTTACGGTCCATTTTCCACAGTTTTCCGAAAAATGGAACCTGCTGTCCACCCAGGAGCTCCCCGGCCCCACGCTGATCTTTTACGTGTTCGCCGTGGAGTTCCTGCTGGATCTGTTCCGCTATTCCGCCGCCCTGCGCTCCAGCCAGTTTTCCGGCTCCCTCGCCATCATCGGCGGGCTGATCATCGGTGACATGGCAGTGGAACTGAACTGGGCCTCCACAGAGATCCTGTTCTACGCCGCCGTCACCATGCTCGCCTCGCTGACGCTTTCCAGCCTGGAATTCGGGGACGGCATCCGCCTGTACCGGATCTTCCTCCTTGCCGCCACGGCCTTCGCGGGGCTCTGGGGCTTCCTGGGCGGCCTGCTCTGCATCCTCCTCTCCGTGCTCACCACGCCCACCTTCGGCGGGAAAAGCTATCTCTGGCCGCTGTTTCCGTTCAACTGGCAGGCCTTAAAAACCCTGCTCTTCCGCTATCCCGTCGCGAAGGCGCAGCCGGACAGGGTCTGGCGGAGGCGGTGAAAATGGGGGGATGGGGAGGGAGGGGAGGGCGGTTTGTTGCCTCCGCACGGTTTGCGTCAGTCCGGCGGTTTCCATCGCTCCGGTGATTTCCGTCAGTCCTGCCGCCCCCGCAGCTTGTCCAACAGGGACGCCTTAATGCACATCCACCTGCAGTATTTCAGGGCCTTCCAATATTCATCCACCGAGTCTATATCATAAACCGGCGTCCCGAAAACCACAATATCCTCCAACAGCTCATACATATCCGCCATCGTTTCTTCTTTCGCGGTCCGCCACACAGCGATCCGTGAAAGGAGCCTGGAAACCAGCCAGACCAAAATCATAAGGCAGGCGATGAAAGGAAGCGCCAGCTTTATGACCCATTCACGTTCTACGAATGCCGTCAGAACGGACGCCACAGTGAAAATGATCGTTATGGAATCAAAAACATGACTTGTCGTTCTGGCCTCTCCTTTGTACGCGACAATTTTGCCGAGCTCGCTAAAAATATACTGATACAGGAACATCTGTTTCGGAGATTTGGGCTTTACCTCCGGCATTGTTGTTACCAGGAAGAAAGCCTTCTCAAATTTGCCCTTATTCTTTTTCCTTTCATAACGGGATACTTTTCTGATGAGGTTCCGGCGCTCCGCTTCCTCATCCTGATCCACATCCCTCTGGCCCCCGATCCCACCCCCGGCAGGATGGCATCCCGCCGGGGCGGCGTCGTTCCCACCTCCGGCATTGACAGTTCCTCCGGCCATCCCCTTATCATCGCCGGCAGAATAGACATCGGAATGTAAATATCCATAAAAAGAAGCATCAATGATATCTGTCAATATTTTCCGATTCAGCTGTTTTAAAAGGATCTGATACTCCTCTTCCGCGAACCGGGTGAACAGATATATCTTTGATCTGCCATCGAGCAGCCTGGAATATTCTTTTATCACCAAAAAAGCGAGCAGTAACGGAAACAATAGGTAAGCCGCCATCTGAATATACAACATCGGCGTCATTGTATGCATCGTGTGCTCCAGCAAAGACTGATATCTGTCATAATCTCCTGCCGGGACCCCATTTTCAACCATTCCGGGAATAGAATAGAGCACGAGGAACAGACGGCTTTCCAAAAGATTCTCCATATGCTCAAATACATCCGAGTCCCGGAACAGAATGGGCGGAAGAATCCACAAGGCCGACGTAACGGCCATTAAAATCAGCAGCAGGGGGTACTGAAAACGGGAAACCGCTTTAAAGGCTTTTGGATTAGCAGCGTAAAATTTATCGATAACCCCGGATACTTTTTTCATCGATCTTCATCTCCTGTCTGTGTGATTTATGATTTTTGAAGGGAGGGGAGATTCAGTAAAGACTGCCAAGTGCTCTTTTACATTTTCCTGTTTTACTCTGTATGATGTTCCATATCCGCACTTTTCCGGGAATGCTTTTCACAAAGCCAGCTAAAGCTTTCTTTGCCAGCAAATATTCTTATCAGCTGTAATTCCAAACTTATAATAATCTTCACAAGCGCGATCTTTTGACACACATACAGGAAAATCATTGCTACATATACACCTATCACCAGTACCTGTATATAAAGCAAAAAACGGGAGTACGGAAGCGAACAAATAATCTGAAAATTATTCTGCCATATGCCGGTACAACCCAGGACTGCAACTCCACTTATAATGTAAGGAACAGGATTCTTATTTAAAACCTCTGCACAATATTCGCCTATACATATGAGCAGCATGCACCCCATAACGCTTAGTTCGAACAAAACAATCGGCCATGTACATCGATAGCCAAACTGCAAGGCACAAATAAT
Source organism: Candidatus Eisenbergiella stercorigallinarum (assembly GCA_019120525.1). Lineage (GTDB taxonomy): Bacteria > Bacillota > Clostridia > Lachnospirales > Lachnospiraceae > Eisenbergiella > Eisenbergiella stercorigallinarum. The sequence goes on from DWUW01000124.1 coordinate 13,082, forward strand.
CGCTACAGCCAATGCAAAGGATCTCTGCTTTATATGCATGGGGGAATGCAAAATCAACCATCTATAATATTGCTTTATATTGTCTTTCCCCTGTACTTTTTGAGCTTCAGCATACCATGGGAACAAAACTGAAAACTCTCCCAACAACGCCATAACAATTATGATGAGTATTTTCCCAAACGCAGTGAGCTGAAAGCCCGCAACAGAAAAACTATTCTTCCAAAATAATGGAAGCGCGGTCAACATACCGGCAAAGAAACGCAACGGATATCCAAAGCTGACAATAACCAAAAGTAATGAGCACCACCGATCTAATTTTTTTCCTATTGCATACTCCGACTTTCCCCTTACATATTCATAAAGTATTGTAATAAAGAACAAAATGCATAAACAAAGGACTAAATTGTTTGGCCGATCATTGATGAC
>DWUW01000125.1 GCA_019120525.1 Candidatus Eisenbergiella stercorigallinarum
TTCGCGGACGACGTGGAGGGAGAGCCCTTCGCCGTCACCCCTGAAAGGAAAAACGAAGGCTTCCTGTCCGCCTCTCAGGTGCAGTACGTCTGCCGCGCCGGGAATTTCATCCGCAGGGGCCTTCCCTATACCGGGGCGCTTCGCGTGCTCAAGGTGCTCATGAGCTATGAATATCTCTGGCAGGAGGTCCGCGTCAAGGGCGGCGCCTATGGCTGCATGTGTTCCTTCGGAAAGAGCGGAGACAGCTACTTTGTTTCCTACCGCGACCCCAACCTGAAGGGAACCGTGGAGGTGTATGAAAGGGCCGCAGATTTCGTGGAAGCCTTTGACGGGGATGAGCGCACCATGACCCAATATGTCATCGGCGCAGTCAGCGAGATGGACACCCCCTTAAATCCCGCGGCAAAGGGCCTGCGCTCCATGAGCGCTTATCTGACGAACCAGACCCTTGCCGACCTGCAGAAGGAGAGGGACGAGGTGATTTCCGCCGCGCTGGAGGACATCCGCGCGCTGGCCGCCCATATCAGGGCGTTCCTGCAGGACGACTGCCTCTGCGTCGTGGGAAACGAGGAAAAGCTGCAGGAAGAAAAAGAACTGTTCCTGCATCTGGAAAGCCTGTACTAAACCGGATCAAACCGGAAGTCCGCATGGACATGGAAATGGAATAGGAAGCTGCCGCGGCTGATGTTCTTCGTTCCGTGCAGCTTGTGCCGCGCCAGACCAGAAAGGGAGGGATTTCATGAAAAAAGAAAGGAAGCAACGAAACCTGAGCCGGCGGATACGGACAGCCCTGCTTTCCGTTTTCCTTCTGATCACGCTGACCGTCCCGGCCTGCGGCAGCTCCGGGGCATCGTCCGACTCCGCTTCGTACGATACCGCCTCTTCTTTCGCGGCCGCACAGGAGGCAGGCGTCTATGAAGAGATCGCGGAAGCGGATCTGGGAGCCGGTTCGGAACCCGTGGAAATGGAGGAAAACGCGGTTTCCGACCGGAAGCTGATCAAAAATGTGAACATGACGGTGGAGACCAGCGATTATTCCGGACTGGTTTCGGCCGTTCAGGAGCAGGTAGACGCCCTGGGCGGTTACACGGAATCCTATGAATCCTATAACGAAAACAGCGTGGGACACCGAAGCGCCTTTCTGACGCTGCGCATCCCGGCGGACCGGCTGGAGGAGTTCATCAGGCAGGTGGAGGACATTTCCAACATCGTTTCCCGGCAGGAAACGGTGGAGGATATCACCCTTTCCTATGTGGACCTGGAAAGCCGGAAGAAAATGTATGAGGAGGAGCAGGAACGGCTTCTTTCCCTGCTGGAACAGGCGGAAACCGTGGAGGATATCATCGCCCTGGAAAGCCGCCTCACCGAAGTGCGCTATCAGCTGGAAAGCATGGAATCCCAGCTGCGCACCATGGATAATCAGGTAAGCTACAGCACCGTGTACCTTTCCATCGAGGAGGTGGAGCACTTTACGCCTCCCGCTGAAAAAGGGACCTGGGAACGCATCCGCACCGGCTTTGCGGAAAACGTATACCGCGTCGGAAACGGGATCAAAGAATTCTTCATCGGCCTGGTCATTTCCCTGCCCATCCTGTTCGTCCTTGCCGTGGTCATTGTGCTGATCCTTCTTGTGATCCGCGCGCTCAAACGCTCGGCGGAGAAAGGAAACGCGAAGCGCATGGCCCGCAGAGCGCAGCAGCCCGGCCCCGCTCCGGGCACACCAGGCCCGGCCGCACCGCGCGGGCCGGCGGAAAATAGTCCGACAGATAAAACCAACAGATAAGGAGTTTCCAAATGGATCTTGACGCTTATTTTGCAGAACATGGGAACAACGGCGCAGGGGCGCCGGAAGCAGACGCTGCGGCGGCCGGGGCGGGAGAGAGCTTCCGCGCCGGCTTCGCCACGCTGATAGGCAGGCCCAACGTGGGCAAATCCACCCTCATCAACCGGCTGGTGGGACAGAAGGTTTCCATCACCTCAAGAAAGCCGCAGACCACCAGAAACCGCATTCAGGCGGTTTATACCGGGCCGGACGGACAGATCGTCTTCCTGGACACGCCGGGGATCAACCGGGCCAAAAACAAGCTGGGGAACTATATGCTCCGCGCGGCGGAGGGGACGCTCCGCGACGTGGACGTGATCCTGTGGCTGGTGGAGCCCACTACCTTTATCGGCGCGGGAGAGCGCTACATCATCGAGCAGCTGAAAAAGGCCCAGTCCCATACGCCGGTCATCCTCGTGATCAATAAGACCGATACGGTAAAAAAGGACGAGGTCTATCCGGCCATCGACGCCTACCGGAGAGAGCTGGATTTTGCGGAGATCGTCCCCGTTTCCGCCAGGACCGGAGCCAATACGGACGAGCTGATCCGCTGCATCCTGAAGTATCTTCCCTACGGCGATCCTTTTTATGATGAGGATACCGTTACCGACCAGCCGGAGCGCCAGATCGTGGCGGAGCTGATCCGTGAGAAGGCGCTTCACTGCCTGAATGAAGAGATCCCCCATGGGATCGCGGTTGC
>DWUW01000126.1 GCA_019120525.1 Candidatus Eisenbergiella stercorigallinarum
ACAACAGATTTTAATAAGATACATATGGAAACGCTGATCAAGAAGATAAACCGTTATAGAGAGGAAATCTTACATGACTGACGCTCATGTTCATTTGGAAAAAGGAAGCTATTGTATATTTCCGGTTAATATTCACATGAATCAGGTGGTTTGTCTGATTTTTTGCTAGAAACTATGCTATACTATACAAACAAAGCTGTCCGAACACAGAAGGAGGGTTTTTATGCAGTCCATAGATTTTATAAAACGTTTGAAAGAGCGGCTTTTTATTGAATTCCGCAAACAGGACCGTAGCGGCGTCTACGGATATACACAGCGTACCATGGCCTACAATTCCAATCGTATTGAGGGGAGTACCCTCACCGAGAAACAGACCGCTTCGATCTTTGAAACCGGAACGGTATATTCAGATGATCCGGATACGATTTTCCGAACCAAAGACATTGAAGAGATGACCGGGCATTTCAAAATGTTTAATTATACCCTGAACCATCTGGACGATCCCTTGTCTGAAACACTCATCTGCGGCATGCACCGCAATCTGAAAGAAGGAGTGTTTGAAGATATTGCCAATGGCTACGCTATCGGAGCCTATAAGACTCGTGCAAACCGGGTGGCCGATATTACGACTGCGCTTCCTCAGGAGGTTCCGGGGCGTATGTGGGAATTGCTGGAAAGCTATCATAAGAAAACGGAACTTACCCTTCTGGATATTGCGAAATTACATGCGGATTTTGAAACAATCCATCCGTTCCAGGATGGCAACGGAAGGGTTGGCCGGATGATCCTTTTTAGGGAATGCATCTGCCATAACCTGATGCCTGTGCTCATCCGGAATCAGAACAAGGCAGAATATATCCGCTGTCTCAATGAGGCGCAGATTCATCAGAACTTTGATGGACTCGTTTCATACTTCAAAGAGGAACAGGAATACTATTTCAGGGAAACGGCGCCGATGATCTTTGACTATCGGGAGCTGCCGGAACTTCATATGGATCTGCCATGAAATCCCCTACCCCTCAAACAGCCTCAGCTGCATATCCCTGCAGCTTGCAGCCTTCCGCTCCGTGATCCGGTCCGCTTCCATGATCCGGCTGCAGAGCAGGGGAGAATGCGGATCATAGGAGGAAAAATTCTGTCTTCGGGCGGCAGCGTTATGATTGGCGTAGCAATATGCGCAGCCGTTCTGGCAGGTGTTATAGAGACCGAGATCGATGCTCTGGATGCAGCCGCATTCCCGTCTCTGGTTCTTATCCTTTCCGGCGTCGATGGGGCAGTGCAGAAGCTTTGAGATCAGCCTGCCGTCAATGCAGCTGGCAGGAGCGATGCCGCAGGAGGTCAGGTCGATGTCCTCCGCGCAGGCAGCGATCTTAAGGCCGTACGAATGGGCGATCTGCGCAAGGCCTTTTGCCAGGACGGTTTTCTGGCTGAAGGAGAGCTCGCGAAGGCCGGCGCCTTTTTGGCTGCGGGCGATCGTCGGGTACAGGTCAAGGAAGCTGATGGTCACTTTTTCCGTATAGGGGCACAGCTGTCCGGCAAGGAACCGGAAAGTCCGGATATGCCAGTCGATTGTGTATCGGCTGTTGATGATAATGGGGTCATAGCGCCACAGGACGCGGTCCCTTCCGATGCGTTCCGATAGGGACCGGAAGGTCTGTATCCGGACGGCCGGAGCGGGGAGGGCCGCTTCCAGGTCCTGGCCGTAGGCGTTGAGGGTGAACTGGAAATAGAACATGTAATCCTTCAGGGCGTCAAGCTTTTTCAGCATCGGCGCGGGATTTTTGCTCCAGAAAACAATGCAGTCCACCACATCCGGGGACAGGCGGATCCTGCTTACCTGATGAAAATTCATGGGGTTTCGGACGCAGGCGTACTGTTCGCGAAAGCGGTTTATGATCCAGTCGGAAAAGAAGGAGGGAATATCGGTTCTGCGGCTTGCGCTGATTATCATGGGATCACCTCCTTCTTCGTCACTGCTCCAGCGCCCGGTACTGGGCGGGCGTCATGCCCTGGCGCTTTTTAAAGGCGCTGCAGAAGACGCTTTCGGAGGAGAAGCCGGTATTGAAGCAGATATCCTTCACGGGAAGGCGGGTATTTTTCAAAAGATATCTGGCGGTGGCGAGGCGGGTATTGATGAGGTATTCGTGGGGGGTGAAGCCGGTCTCCTTCTTGAAGGTACGGATGAAGTGATACTGGCTTAAGCCCGCCTGCCCGGCCAGCTCCGGAATGGAGACATCCCTGGAAAAATGCTCGTTGATGTAGGTGATGGTCCGCTCCGCCATGTCCGCATAGCCTCTCTGGCCGCCGCCCTCGGGGGAAAAAAGCAGGAATTCGGTGAGGATGTAGGTCAGATATTTGGAGAGCAGGGGCTCCCGGACCACGCTTCCGTTATAGAAGGTTTTCAGGATGGCGGCCATTTTCCGAAGGACAGGATAGCTGTCCGTGAGGGAGAAGACATTTCCCAGCCTGGAAACGATATTTTTATAGTAAGGCCGTGCGGTGACGCCGTCGAAGTGGCACCACAGGCATTCCCATCCGGTTTGGGTGGAGTAGGCATGTCTTTTATAGCAGTCGATCAGGATGAACTGGCCGGTCCCGACGTGGAAGGAGCGGCCCTCAAAGGTCAGATCCAGTTCCCCTTTCTGGACATACATCAAAAGAAAGCTGTCGAAGGATTCCCTGGTGAGGGAGTATCCCGGCAGGTAGGAAAATAGCCCGCACTGGAGCGGGTAGAGGAAGGTCTCCTGTGCCATGCGGCTGGGAGAATAGATGAAATAGTCGGATACGGGAGCCACAAGCTCTTCGCAGGATTTCATAAGAATACCTCCGAAAAAAACAGTTTCACGGGAACGGGCCGGCGGGAAACGGCTCTTTTTGTTTCCATCATACCCGCAAGAGGCGGAAAACACAACCGCAAAAATTATCAATCAGACAGCAAATCACAGGAATGCTTTTTGAAAAGAGAGAGGTTAGAATACAGGCATAAGGAAAAGAAAGCGCTGGTTCGCAGCAAAAGCAAAAAAATGGAGGTTTGCCATGAACGAAGCAAAGGTGTGGGTGGAGCAGATCACAATTCCCACCTATGAAATCGGAGAAGCGGAGAAGAATCCCATTTTCCTGGATAAGCGTGTGTATCAGGGAAGCAGAGGAAAGGTATATCCCTATCCCACGGTGGAAAAGATCAGTGAGACGAAGACCGATAAGGAATATACGGCGGTCTGGCTGGAGAACGAATATCTGAAGGTGATGGTGCTGCCGGAGCTGGGCGGCAGGATCCAGAGGGCCTATGACAAGACGAACGGCTATGATTTTGTCTACTATAATCATGTGATTAAGCCGGCGCTGGTGGGGCTGACCGGACCCTGGATCTCCGGCGGCATCGAGTTCAACTGGCCGCAGCATCACAGGCCGACCACCTTCCTTCCGGTGGATTATGTGACCCTGGAAAATGAGGACGGCAGCGTATCCGTGCTGCTGCATGACGTGGATCAGATGTATGGCACCAAGGGGATCGCGAAGATCAGCCTTTATCCGGGAAAGGCCTACATTGAGATCATCGGGCAGCTTTACAACCGCACCAGCATGCCGCAGACCTTCCTGTGGTGGGCGAACCCGGCGGTTCCGGTCAACGACAATACCCAGTCCATCTTCCCGCCCGATGTGCATGCGGTGATGGACCATGGAAAGAGGGATGTGTCCCGGTTCCCCATCGCCACCGGCATTTATTATAAGAAGGATTACAGCGAAGGCGTGGATATTTCCCGTTATAAAAATATCCCTGTTCCCACGTCTTACATGGCGGAGAAGTCCAAATATGACTTCGTGGGCGGCTATGATTACGGGAAAGAGGCCGGTATCCTGCATGTGGCGGATCATCACATCTCTCCCGGCAAGAAGCAGTGGACCTGGGGCTGCGGGGATTTCGGAAAGGCCTGGGACCGCAACCTGACGGATGCGGACGGCCCTTACGTGGAGCTGATGACAGGCGTATTTACGGACAACCAGCCGGATTTCACCTGGCTCAAGCCCTTTGAGGAGAAAACCTTTACCCAGTATTTCATGCCCTATAAGGCGGTGGGGCAGGTGAAAAACGCGACCTCCGAGGCGGCGGTGCATCTTTCCGCGCAGGACGGGGCGGCCCATGTGGTCGTGTACGCCACCAGCCTGCAGGAGAACGCCCATGTGGTACTTTCTGTAAAGGGAAAAGAAATCCTTGACGAGACGGTGAAGCTGTCTCCTGTGGATATTTATGAAAAAAAGATCCCGGTGCCCGGGCTTATTGTGGGAGAGGAGAACGCGGCCGGCATAGGGGTGATCGGAGACCGCGTACAGGAGCAGGATTTGCATGTAGCCGTGTACGCGCAGGACGGTTCCTGCCTGGTGGAATATACGCCCGACCCGGTGGAGATCCCGAAGCTTCCCGAACCTGCGAAGGCGGCGAAGGATCCGGAAACCATCCAGACCAACGAGGAGCTGTATCTGACCGGGCTTCATATTGAGCAGTACCGCCATGCCACCTATCTTCCGGATCCCTACTATCTGGAGGGCCTGAAGCGGGATCCCGGCGACATCCGCATCAACAACGCCTACGGCGCGCTCCTGATGAGAAGGGGCCGCTTTGAAAAGGCGGAAGATTATTTCCGTAAGGCGCTGGAGCGTCTGACCGAGAGGAATCCCAATCCCTACAACAGCGAGACCTACTATCTGCTGGGTCTGGACCTTCTGTACCTGGGACGGGATGAGGAAGCCTATGACGCTTTTTATAAAGCGGCCTGGAGCAATGAGCAGCAGGAGATGTCCTTCTATTATCTGGCGGCCATCGACGCGAAGGCCGCGCAGGCGGAGATCACCGCGGCGGGAAATGTGGCCGGTACCGGGACCGCGCAGAGAAGGCTGGCAAAAGCCCTGTCCCACATCGAGCGTTCCCTGGTGAAGAATGCCCACAACATCAAGGCGAGAGGCCTGAAGGCGTACCTTCTGAGAAAGCTGGGAAGGACGCGGGAGGCTGCCGCCTGGATCCGGGAAAATCTGACGCTGGATCCCTTCGATTTCCTGTCCGGAAACGAACAGGTGCTGCTGGCGGAGGCTGCCGGATCGGGGGCTTCCGGAAATGCGGATTTCGGGAACCCGCAGGAGCTTCGCGGCGCTCTCAATGAAAAGATGCGCGACTTCGCGGATAACTACCTGATGACCGCAAGGGATTACGCGGAGTTCGGCGGTTTTGAGGAAGCGGCTTCCCTGTTAAATACCTGCACGAAAACACAGCCCATGCTGTACTATTATGAAGCATATTACAGAAGCAGGCTGGGCGAGGATGTGGGCGGCCTTCTGAAAAAGGCGGAAGCGGCCGCGCCGGATTACTGCTTCCCCAACAAGCCGGAGGACATCGGCGTGCTCCGTTTCGCGGTCGAAGCGGGATGCGCGGCAAAGGCCCCCTACTATCTGGGCTGCCTGTTCTATGACAAGCTGCAGTGGGAGGAATCCGTGAAGCTCTGGGAGCTTTCCGCTCAGACGGATCCGGATTTTGCCACCGTCCACAGAAATCTGTCTCTTGCTTACTACAACAAGTGCCACGATCCGCAGAAGGCCAGGGAGGAAATGGAGAAGGCGTTTTCCCTGAACCCCTCCGACGTGCGCATTTTCCTGGAGCTGGACCAGCTTTATAAGAAGCTGGGCTGGACCTTTGAGCAGAGGCTGGAGAATTACGAAGCGCACAGAGAACTGATCGAGGGCAGGGACGATCTGTACATCGAATACATCACCCTGGTGAACCTCTGCGGAAACCATGAGAAAGCGTATGCGTGCATCATGGGCCACCATTTCCATCCCTGGGAGGGCGGAGAAGGCAAGATCACCACGCAGTACACGCTGGCGCTTCTGGAAATGGCGAAAAAGGCCCTGAAGGAAAAACAGTTTGAAAAGGCGGAGGAGCTTCTCCGGAAGGCTCTGGCCTATCCGGAGAACCTGGGCGAAGGCAGGCTGGAGGGCACCAAGGACAACCACGTCTATTATCATCTGGGCCTTGCGCTGGAGGGACAGGGCAGGACGGAGGAGGCGAAGGAATGCTTTGGACGCGCCACCATCGGCACGGATGAGCCTGCGGGAGCCATGTACTACAACGACCAGCCCGCGGACATGATCCTGTACCAGGGCCTGGCCTGGCTGAAGCTGGGCCATGTGAAAGAGGCCAGATCCCGCTTCTACCGTCTGATCGATTACGGAGAGAGGCATCTGGAGGATCAGGTGAAGATCGAATACTTTGCCGTATCCCTGCCGGAGTTTTTGATCTTCGACGACGACTATACGCTGAGAAACCGGGCGCACTGCTATCATCTGATGGCCCTTGGAAACATTGGCCTTGGGAATCGCGAAAAGGCGGGGAGATTCCTGCGGGAAGCGACTGCCATCGAGCCTTCCCATATGATGTGCAGGATCTATGGAAATCTCCTGGCATAAGGAAAGCCGGGAAAACCAGCCGCTCCTGAAATAACGGAATGAAAAAAAAAACCCCTGCCGCAGCCGGAAGCTGGCCGAAAAGGCCGTTTCCGCGCTGCGGCAGGGGATTTTTTTATAAAACCGCGGCTCTCGCGGGAGCGGCAGGAATTATCTGGGCCGTCTGGCGACATGGTATTTCAGGAGCAGCCTGGCCTGATCGAGCAGAAGCTCCTGGCTGCCGGGAGAAAGCAGGCCGTAATAATAGATCAGCCGGCTGAGCGTCTGGTCGGAAACCACGCGCGCGGGCTGGCTGATATCGCTGTAGCCGATCAGGTAATCCACGGATACCTGATAGATAAAAATATTCAGAAAATCAGGATGGATTCTTTAAATTATATAAAGAGAGCTTTAAAAGTTGAAAAAGCTTGAAATCTCCTTCATCGATTCATACTGGCATCAGCGTTACCGGCGGGGAAGGATCAGCTCAGCGTTAGGATAGGATTTACCTTCCGGGATTGCAGGATGTATGCAGTAGACATGGACAGACGATTCTTTGATTCTTCGACAGATAACCTTGACTGCCCCACATCCTGACGGTAAAATGAATCCATAGTAGGTGGGTTATGCCATTTAGTGAGTTCGCGGAGAAATTTTTCAGGCTCTCAGCATAGGGAGTAGCGTATGGAAAGCTCCAGGCCACTG
>DWUW01000127.1 GCA_019120525.1 Candidatus Eisenbergiella stercorigallinarum
GTGGTGGCCAGGAAGGAGCCGACGGCGGCGATGAGAAGCATCCAGTTCTGGGAACCGAGCCGGAAGATGCTTTCCCGCTGGGAGCGCATGTTCAGGCTGTGGAAGATCTCCGCCATGGACAGGGTCAGGAAGGCCATGGTGGTGCCGTGAGGGCTGTTGGTGATCTCCCAGACGCCGCTTTCCATGTAGTGGCCGATGAAATAGGAGAGCAGGGTGAGCACCGTCACCAGGACGCCCTGGTAGGCGATGTCAAAGCCCATGCCGTCGGCGAAGATGCCGGCTTTCGCGTTGCGGGGCTTCCTGCGCATGATATCCGGCTCCGCCTTTTCGGTTCCCAGGGCCAGGGCCGGGAAGCAGTCCGTGACCAGGTTGACCCAGAGGAGGTGGACCGGCTGCAGGATGGTAAAGCCCATCAGAGTGGCGAAAAAGATGCTGAGCACCTCGCTCATGTTGGAGCCGAGCAGGAACTGGATGGCCTTGCGGATGTTGTCATAGATCCGGCGGCCTTCCTCCACCGCGCCCACGATGGTGGCAAAATTGTCGTCGGCCAGAACCATGTCGGCCACATTCTTGGTCACGTCCGTGCCGGTGATGCCCATGCCAACGCCGATGTCCGCCGCCTTGATGGAGGGCGCGTCATTGACGCCGTCACCGGTCATGGCGGTGACGCAGCCCGCCTTTTTCCAGGCGTTTACGATGCGGGTTTTATGTTCCGGCTGCACGCGGGCATAGACGCTGATGGAACGGAACTGCTTTTCAAATTCTTCATCGCTCATGTCTGAAAGCTCTGAGCCGGTGACGGCGCGGGTGTCCTCGGTGAGGATGCCGAGCTCCCTCGCGATGGCGGCAGCGGTGTCGATGTGGTCGCCGGTGATCATGATGGGACGGATGCCCGCCTGCCGGCATTCCACAATGGCGTCCTTCACCTCCGGGCGGACGGGATCGATCATGCCGCACAGGCCGGTGAAGCAGAGCTTTTGCTCCAGATATTCCGGCTCACAGCTTTCCGGCTGCGCGCTCCAGAAACGTTCCGCGCAGGCCAGGACGCGCAGGGCGCGGTCGGCCATATTTTTATTGGCGGAGAGGATCTGCTGACGGTATTCTTCGGTCATGGGGATGGGGCTTCCGTTTTTCAGGTAAAAATCGCATCTCTGGATGATCACGTCCGGCGCGCCCTTGGTGTACTGGATATATCCGTCCTTTGCGCTGTGGGAGGCCGCTGTCCTTTTATGCACGGTGGACATCATTTTCCGGCCGGAATCGAAGGGGGCTTCGCCGCAGCGGGGAAGCTCGGCCTTCAGTTCCGGCTTCGCATGGCCGGTCTTTGCGGCCCAGGAAACCAGCGCCGCCTCCGTGGGCTCTCCGGTCACGGTGCCGTCCGCGTTCTGCTCCGCGTCGCTGCACAGCGCCATGGCGGACGCGATGCGCGTCTCATCCTCTCCGAAAAAGTCCACCACGGTCATTTTGTTCTGGGTCAGGGTTCCGGTCTTATCGGAGCAGATGATCTGGGCGCAGCCCAGGGTTTCCACCGCGGTCAGACGGCGGATGATGGCGTTTCGCTTCGACATGTTGGTCACGCCGATGGAAAGGACCACGGTGACCACGGCGGCAAGGCCTTCGGGGATGGCCGCCACGGCGAGGGAAACGGCGATCATGAAGGAATCAAGGGCGAGGGCGAGATCGAAGCGTCCGGCCCGGATGATCTGGACGGCGAAAACCACCACGCAGATGGCCAGCACGATCCAGGTCAGGATGCGGGAAAGCTGGCTGAGCTTTCTCTGTAAGGGCGTCTGGCCCTCCTGGGCCTGTTCCAGCGCGTCGGCGATTTTACCCATTTCCGTCTGCATGCCGGTGGCGGTGACGACGGCGCGTCCGCGGCCGTATACCACGGTGCCGCCCATGTAGACCATGTTTTTCCGGTCGCCAAGCGGGATGTCCTTCTGGCCGTCCGAAAGCTTCAGCATATCGATGAACTTGGTGACGGGAACGGATTCCCCGGTGAGGGCCGCTTCCTCCACCTTGAGGCTGGCGCTTTCCAGAATACGGGCGTCCGCGGGAACGGCGTCACCTGCTTCCAGAAGGATGATGTCGCCCTTTACCAGATCCTCGCTGGGAATGGTCTGGATCTGCCCGCCCCGCAGCACGCGGGAGGTGGCGGCGGACATTTCCTGCAGCGCTTCGATCGCTTTTTCCGCCTTGCTTTCCTGGTAGACGCCCAGGATGGCGTTGATGATGACCACGGCCAGAATGATGATCACGTCCGCGAAGCTGTCGTTTTCCACAAAGGCCAGCACCCCGCTGACCGCGGCGGCCGCCAGCAGGATGAGGATCATCGGATCCGCAAGCTGCTCCAGAAATCTCCGGAAAAGGGACTTTCCCTTCGCGGCGGCGAGACGGTTTTTCCCATCCTGCGCCAGCCGCCGTTCGGCCTCCTGCTGCTGCAGGCCGTCCGCGGAAGCGGAAAGCTCCCGAAGCACCTGCTCCTGTTCTTCACAATAGTATCGCATGTTTACCTCCTTTGACGCGGGGGCTGCTCCCCGCTTTTCTGCGCGCCCTGCGGCCGGAAAAGGATTCGTTTCTTCCGGATATTGCCGTTTTTACGACCGCCAGGCAGCATTTTTTTGCATGAAAAATCCGGATACGACCGTCAGGCTGTATCCGGAGCCAAAGGAAAATAAAAAAAGGAGACTCACGTAAGCCTTTCGGTGATACATGAGTCTCGCAATTTGAAACAAGCCAGACCGTTCGTGACGGCCACGATGTTGACTTGCTACGCAGTTTCGCGCTTGCTACTCCCTCACGGGATTTTTAATGTGAGAAAAAATATAGCACGCTTTCTGCAATCTGTCAATCCCGTACCGTTCAGCCCAGCGGAAAAAGGAGAACGCGCTGAAACGCTGCGAAGAACGCATTGCCGTTCTGGAGGAGCGGAGCGCGCAGATCGATGCAGAGATGGCGCTTCCGGAGGTCTGCACCAATGTGGCAAGGCTCCAGGAGCTGTCGAAGGAAAAGGCGGAAATCGAGGAGGAGCTTCTTTTAAAAATGGAAGAATGGGAGCAGCTGTCCGAATAGGCGGCGCTCCCTTTCAATTGATACCCAGAATCTCACAAAGTTCCTTAAAAGTGGGGGCCTTGGAATCCTTCTGAGAAATCTGATCAGGGTTATTGATATCAACAGGGATCGGCCACCTGATACCAAGTTCAGGATCTAACGGGCAAAGTGCCGTACCGGGCATTCCAGGAGCCCACTCATTGTCAAAGAAATATAAATATTCCGTATCTTCAAGCGCCTGAAAACCATTACATACGCCCTGGGGAACAAAAACCTGAATACCAGGTGTTATATGTACAGTCTGAACGACGCCGAAAGTCCTGCTGTCCGGTCTCGTATCAACATACGCGCCGAAGACAGAGCCATAAGCTACCGTAACCAGCTTGGACATAGCCTCTCCATGAAGTCCACGAACAGCACCCTTCCTGGTCCTGGTTAAGTTAATCTGCTTCCATCCTGTTATTGTCTCTGGAAGGACTTCAGAATATACGCTGTCACGAAACAGTTCGCGAACAGTTCCACGGTCATCTGTTGCCATTTTAGTACTAATTATTTTAAGCCCTTCAATGTTAGAACTATTTGCCCTAAAAGGCTCAACATGTAAACTCATTATCTATTTTTCTCCCTTCATCCGGATTTTTGCTATCACGAAAAAAATTGGAATTTTATTTCTCGCACCTTGAATTATTATAGCAAATCAGCGCCAGACCTTCCACATGAATTTTGCGGACGCAGTTTTGAAAGGTAACTGACCTCATATCCTGCCGCTATCTTCTGAATTCCTTTTTTCAGGTCTTATTCAGATCTTTTATGGAAATCTGAAAAGTTATCCACATTTCAGGCTCCTCTTTTCCTGATTTTTTCCTCTTTGTGGATAATTTTTTTCCTTTTTCCTCTTGGCAGGCATCCCTTCTTTCTGGTATACTTTCTTTAGTCGGCTGGTACGTTTTGCGTATCATTCCTTCTTATATCTTCCCTCTCTGTTTTCTGCTCGCCAAAGCTTTTCAACAGGTCGGAAGATATATTTTTTTGCTTCTTCCTTATCCCTCCTGCTTCCAGCACGAACCATTCATACAGCTGCTTTACCATATCTGATATCTGCGTCATCAGATAATGGTTTTTCATCGCTTCCGCATGATGGCTGCACGCATGCGTGATATCTCCCTGCCAGTTCTTCTGGCGGTTGAACCCCTCATTCTCGATTTTCCAGCGCTTTCTTCCTGCTTCCACCACCTTTTCCGCATTCTTTTCCGTCAGCCTGATATCTGTCAGAAACTGGTATTCTTTCCTTACCTTTTTCCCTTTTTCTTCCTTCTCCTCCCAATACTTCAGCATATTTATCGGTTTTCCGTTATAATCGATCTCATTCACGAATTCCGCATGCCCTGCTTCCACTTTTTCCGGGATCTTCTCATATTCCTCCGCGATGCTCGGGATACTCCCGCTTTTATAACGGATGATAAATCCCCATCCGTTCCCCCGGCAGATATCCATCACCGGGTCCGATGCGTACAGGCTGTCCGCCAGCAGGATGACCGGCAGACGCGGGAACGCCTTCTTTATCTTCCCTGCCAGCCTTCGGAACGCTTTTGTCTCGCAGTCCTGCTTCTTTTCTTCCTCTCCCATGTTTTTCTGTCTCTCCGCATCTTCCCCGTTATTCTCTATAAATTCACTCCCTATACTTACGATCAGCTTCTCCCCAAGTACGATCTTTGCTTCCAGTACGTCACAATGGTAATTGACCGTTTCTTCTTCTGTCCCTTTCTTATAATGCCGTTCCAGGCATCCCTCATGCAGCTTCCGGCTTCCCGAGTATGTCTGTGTCCCATCTACGATCACCAGCCACCTTTTCCGGAACCTCGCATCATAAAACGTTTTGCTGCGGATCAGCCCATAGACCTGTTTCTGCTGTACTTTCTGCAGTTCTTCCGGGTCCAGCCTCTCAAAATATTCATTGACCGTAACGCCGTGCGGCAGGAATTCCTTTTCTTTTCCTCCCATAAACCGGTACAGGTTTTTCACAACCCCGTCCTTATTGAACTCGTCTGTCATGGTCTGCATGCTTGTGATGCCGGCTATCCCTTTATAAAACATGGTTCTCAGCATTTCCCTGTTGGAATAGTCCGTATAGCGGAGATTTCGCGGATCCTTTGTGTCCGCGAAATCCCGGAACAGGTCCGGGCAGTATTTCTGCCTGACCTTATTACATTCCATCGCCGGATCCTTTTCCAGCTTCCTGAGGAGCCTGTCTTCTCTTCTTCCCATAACTTACCCCTTTGCGAAAAATTTTTTATATTTTATCATCTTTTTTCCGCAAAGGGGCCTCTTTTCACGATTTTTTGTGCGAATTATTTTTTCCTTTCAGAGCTGCGTTCAGCCTTCGGCAGAACGGTACGGCATCCGGCCATTCCATTATCGCTTCGCGATGGGCCGGATGCTTCCTTCCTGTACGTTTTCGTACGGTCTGCGCAGTAAATGCGCAGACCTGGCCGAACAGTAACCGTCAATCCTCAATCGCTGCCTTCTGTGTGTTGACGTCGCGGAAGAATTTCACATCCACCTTTTCCTTCCGGTCGTAGGTGTAGATGCCGTTCTGCTCCTGCTCCACGTCGGTCAGCTGGGTATAGCAGAAGCCGAACATCTTAGGATTGGAAAGAAGCGCTTCGGTGAGCCCTTTGTAGCGGGAGAGGAATTCTTCCTCGGTCTTCGGGCCGTTCCCGTAGCCCCAGGCTTTTTCATCGGAGGCGTCCATGGACCATTTGATGCCGCCGTATTCGCTGACGAACATGGGAAGCCCCTCCGTATACTGCTGCCTTGCGCTGTGCGCGTCGCGGAAAGCTCCGGTTCCGTTTTTAAACGGCTCATAGGAGGCGGCGAATACAGCCGGGTCCTGCTCGTAGTCGTGCACATCGTAAATATCCGTGACTACGTGGAAGTTGCCGCTGGTATCGATGCAGGGACGGGTGGTGTCGTACTGCTTCGTGAGGTGATAGGTGAGGGCGAGCAGGGAGTCGATCTGCTTACGGCCTTCATAGTCCCAGGTCTCGTTGAAGGGGCACCAGCCGATGATGGAGGGATGGTTGAAATCCCGCTCGATGGCCTGCATCCATTCCGGAATGAAGGCTTCGTAGCTTGTGTAGGAGGAAATATCAAATCCCCAGTTGGCCATTTCTCCCCAGGTCAGATATCCCATCCGGTCGCAGTGATAAAGGAAGCGGGGCTCGAACACCTTCTGATGCAGACGCGCGCCGTTGAAGCCCGCCGCCATGGACAGGCGGATATCGTTCTGGAGCGCTTCGTCAGAGGGAGCGGTGTAGATGCCGTCCGGATAAAAGCCCTGATCCAGTACCAGGCGCTGGAACACGGATTTTCCGTTGATGAGGAAGCGGTATCCGTCCAGCTTCACCTCGCGCATGCCGAAGTAGCTGTGCACGCTGTCTTCTCCGAAGGTAAGGGTGAGGTCATACAGCCTTCCGGCTCCGGGCTCCCACAGATGAAGCTCCTTTAAAGGAAGGGTGAGAAGGATAGTTCCGCAGGAACCGGCGGCGGAAGCGCTTCCGCAGTCCTTGCCCTCATAGGAGGCGGACGCCGTCAGCACCCCTTCTCCCTCCACCTGCGTCTTAATGGTGAGCGTCCCTTCTGAAACGTTGGGATAATACTGCACCGCCTTCACATAGGAAACGGGCACAAATTCCAGCCATACGGTCTGCCAGATGCCCGTGGTCCTGGTATAGGAGCAGGCGTAGGAAGCGTAGCGGTCGCTCTGCTTTCCGATGGGCTGCATGGGACTTCTGGTATCATCCTGCGCGTAAACGGTCAGATCGTTTTCTCCCGCGTGCACCAGTCCGGTGATATCGAAAACAAAGGAAACGTACCCGCCCTTATGGCGTCCCGCTTCTTTGCCGTTTACGAATACGCGGCAGTCATAGTCCACCGCCCCGAAGTGAATGAGCACCCTGCCCCGAAGCTGCTCTTCGGTCACAGGAAAGGCGCGGTGATACCAGACGGCAGGGATGAAATCCGTGTATCCGATGCCGCTCAGTACGCTTTCCGGGCAGAAGGGAACGATGATCTTATCCTTAAAATCCGTCCTCTTTTCATAACCCCGCTCCAGCCCGCTGACCCCGAAGTCAAATTCAAAGTTCCAGGTGCCGTTCAGGTTCATCCAGTTTTCCCTTTCCATCTGCGGAAAAGGATGTTCCGGTCTTGGTATGTTTGCTGTCATTTCTTCTCCTTCCGCCGCCGTAAGGTGGCATTGAAATCATGGAAGAATGGCGCAAGCCATTCTTCGGCACGAACCGGAGGTTCGTGCGCGCCTCCTTTTTGCTGCCGACAGGCAGCTTTTTAATCATGGAAGAATGGCGTAAGCCATTCTTCGGCACGAACCAGAGGTTCGTGCCCCTTGTTACTTTTCATGGATCGGGAAAATACTGCTGTTGATTCCTTCTCCCATATCGCTTCCCTGTTTCATATCCGGCAGGATGCTCTGATACGGTTTAAAATAAGAATCTACATTGTATAACCGTACAAAAAGTCTGAAGCGACGGTTATAAAAAAGGATTTTTCGGTCCTTAACCGTACTTTTTACCACTATTTTGTCATCAAGTACGGTTACAAAGCTATTTCTTCATTTTTCAACCGTATATGAGCGAAAAAAGTTCTGTGGAAGACTCTGCGGAATGTTTTTCCGAAAAAATTCATGGAATATTTCGTCCGGTCCCCTGCCCCGTGAAAAGCAACTGCCCTCTCCTTCCAGCACAAACGCAGTTCGTGCGCTGCCGCCAGGCAGCACATAACGCTTGTGATGCTTGAAGTATACTGCTATAATCAGAGCGGGAAAATGAAAAAAATACGCATATAAGTGAGGAATACAAGCAAGATGGAAGATATTATCACCTTCCTCCCCGGCCAGATGCCGGGAGAGGAGCGATTCGCCGTTGAAATGACGGGGATCACGTATCCGGATCCCCGCTACCACATTGAAAGGGAGCATTCCCCGCTGCACTGTCTGGAATATGTGATCAGCGGAGAGGGGCACATCGTGATGGATGGATGGGAATACCGCCCGAAGGCCGGGGACGCCTATCTTCTTGCCGTCGGGAAGGCTCACAGCTACTGGTCGGATGCGGACAGGCCGTGGAAAAAAATCTGGATGAACATTTCCGGCAGTCTGGCGGACGCTCTTGTTTCCGGCTATGGACTTGAGGATACGGTGCTGTTTGAGGACTGTCCGGTCTATCCGCAGTTCTGGGAGTTTTTGCGGGTATGCAGGAACTATGAAAAAAGCAGTCAGGAGCTGGCGGACAGAACCGTTCTTCTGTTCCATGAGATCCTGCTGAAGCTTTCCGGGAACCGGCTTTTGGCCCTGCAGGCTCATGGAGAACGGGAAAAAAGCGCGGTCTCAGAGACGGCTCTGCAGATCAGGGAGTACATCGACGCGCACATTTATGAGAGAATAGCGGTGCCGGATCTGGCGCGGCTCGCCAGCCTTTCCGCCTCCCAGCTCACCCGCGTGTTTCGGGATGCATATGGACAGAGTCCCTATGACTATGTGCTGGCAAGGAAGATCGACACGGCCTGCCGCCTTCTGCTGAACACGGGGATGAGCGTGAAGGAGGTGGCGTACCGGCTGAATTTTGTGGATGAACACTATTTTTCCAATGTTTTCAAAAAAAGGATGGGGATGCCGCCGGGGAGGTATCGGACGGAAGGGCGGAGCAGACGGGGATGAAAGAAAAAAAGATTGCGGACAGAAGCGCCGTATGTTAAGCTGAACTCAGATACAGTTCTGACGCATAGAAGAAAGGGGGATTTCCATGAGTGGATATTTGTTGTGGCTGATCATTGTGGTCGCTGTTGTGATTCTGGTTCCGCTTGCTGTTGCCGTGATTCGGAGTATCGATTATAAGCGGCAGATTTCCGGAAAGAGACAGATGCGCACGCTGAAGGAAGGCGAGCAGGTGAAGGCGGAAGGCGGCGCGCCGGATATGGATATGGAAATCCTGGCGGCGGAAGCGAAGATGAAGAGCGCGCAGAATGTCATGGGGCCGGGAGGACTTGGAGGCTGACAGACAGAGGCGCTGAAGGAAGCAGCCGGACAGAGGAAAAATTCCCCTGTCCGGCTGTCTTTGTCCGATCTGTTTTATGCCATCCGGCAGCCAACAGGCGTATAGCCCGCCTCGGTCACAGCGTCCATGAGCACCTGGTCGGGAACATCCCCGGACAGGGTTACGGTCGCCTCCTTGTTTTCCAGGCTCACATCCACGGCGGATACGCCGTCAACGGCCGCGAGAGCCTTCTGTACATGCGCCTGGCAGTGCGCGCACATCATTCCGTCTACTGAGATCACTTTTGTCATTTCCTTTTCTCCTTTCAGGTCGGGCTGCACGGAGCAGCCGTTTTGTGTATTGATATGGGAAGCCGGGGGGCCCGGCTGTTCCGGCGTATTGGGTAATTCCTGCGTGGCGTCGTGTGTGGTATCCTGAGCGGCACCGTGCGCGGCATCCTGTGCGGCGGGGTCAGCGTCCGCCTTGAAAAAACGCAGCCGCAGGGCGTTGGTCACCACGCAGACGGAGCTTAAACTCATGGCGGCGGAGCCGATCATGGGGCTGAGCCTGAGGCCGAAGGCCGGGAAAAGCGCGCCGGCGGCCACCGGAATGCCCAGGATGTTATAGAAGAAGGCCCAGAACAGGTTCATCCGGATGTTGCGGATGACGCTGCGGCTTAACCGGATGGCCGTGACCACGTCGTACAGGGAGTCTTTCATCAATACCACGTCGGCGGAGTCGATGGCGATGTCCGTGCCTGCTCCGATGGCGATGCCGATATCGGCGCGGGTCAGGGCGGGCGCGTCGTTGATGCCGTCGCCCACCATGGCGATCTTATGTCCTTTTTCCTGAAGGGCGCGGATCTTTTCCTCCTTCTGCGTGGGAAGCACGTCGGAGATGGCTTCCTCAATACCCAGCTGCTTCTGGATGGCGGAGGCTGTCAGACGGTTGTCGCCGGTGAGCATGACCACATGGACGCCCATTTCCCGGAAGGCTTTGATGGCGGCCGCGCTGGAGGGGCGGACGGTGTCCGCCACGGCGATGATGCCGGCGATCCGGGAGCCTGCGGAACCGGATGCGTCATCCGCGTTTTCCGTACAGGAGAAAAGAAGGGGCGTTTTGCCCTGGCCGGCGAGGCGGTCCATTTCCGCCTGGATCCTGGCATATTCCGGCATTTGGGAAATTGCAAGAACCTCTTCCATATATGCAGGATTTCCTGCATGCCAGATACGGCCGTTCACCTCGGCGCGGATGCCGCGGCCGGAGACGGCGGTAAAATCCTTCGCGGCCGGAATCCGCAGACCTTCCGCTCTGGCCTTTTCCACAACGGCCTGCGCCAGCGGATGCTCGCTTCCGGCTTCCGCCGCGGCGGCCAGGGCGAGAAACTGTTTTTCGGCAAAGCGGTCGTCCAGCACGATCACATCCGTCACAGAAGGATGGCCGGAGGTGATGGTTCCCGTTTTATCCAGCACGATGGTGTCGATGGAGTGCAGGTTTTCCAGGCTTTCGGCGGATTTGATGAGGATGCCGTATTCCGCCGCCTTTCCGGTTCCCACCATGATGGCTACGGGCGTGGCAAGGCCCAGCGCGCAGGGGCAGGAGATGACGAGGACGGAAATGGCGCAGGAAAGGGCGAATTCAAAGCCCGCTCCGGCGATGAGCCAGACGATGGCGGTCAGGATGGCGATGGCGATGACCGTGGGAACGAACACGCCGCTGACCTTATCCGCAAGTCTTGCGATAGGCGCTTTGGTGTTGCCCGCCTCGTCCACCAGCCGGATGATCTGCGCCAGGGTGGTGTCGTCGCCCACGCGGGAGGCGCGGAAGCGGAAGGAGCCGTTTTTATTGATGGTGGCGGAGATGATCGTATCCCCTTCGCCCTTTTCCACGGGAATGCTTTCTCCGGTGATGGCGGACTGATCCAGAAAACCGTTTCCTTCTGTGATCACGCCGTCCACAGGAATGCTCATGCCGGGGCGGATGACCACGATATCCCCGGCCATCACCTGCTCGGCGGGGATGGTGACCTCCTCGCCGTTCTTTACGACCACGGCGGTCTTGGGGGCCAGATCCACCAGCTTGCCAAGCGCGTCGGAGGTTTTGGATTTGGAGCGGGCCTCCAGATATTTTCCCACCGTTACTAACGTCAGGATCATGGCGGCGGATTCAAAATAGAGCTGATGGGCGTAGTGATGCACCAGCTCCCTATCATTGTGGCCGAAGCCCCAGCTCATCCGGTATATGGCGAAAATCCCGTAGAGGAAGGCGGCGGAAGAGCCGACGGCCACCAGGGAGTCCATGTTCGGGGCGCGGTTGATGAGCGCTTTGAAACCGACCTGGAAAAAGCGCCGGTTGATGAAAAGCACCGGGATGGTCAGAAACAGCTGGGTGAGCGCCGAGATCAGCGCGTTTTCCTCTCCCATAAAAATGCCGGGAACGGGAAGTCCCATCATATGGCCCATGGCGATGTACATGAGGGGAACCAGAATGAGGATGGAGGAAATCAGTCTGGTTTTCATCGCCTTCTGGTTCTGCAGGGTGCGGTCCTGCCGGTCCTGCCATTCTTTGCCGAAGCCGCTTTTTCCCTTCGCATCCTTCTGCGCATGGTCCTGCTCCACGGGAGAAGCGCCGTAGCCGATCCTGCTGACGGCCTGGCAGATATCGCCTTCGGTGACTGCATTTTCATCGTAGGTGACGGTCATGTTGTTGGAAAGGAGGCTCACATTGACCTCCGACACGCCGGACAGCTTACTGACGCAGCGCGTGACGTTTGCCTGACATGCCGCGCAGGTCATGCCGGTGACGTTATATTTTTCTGTTTTCATAGCGATCCTGCTTTCTGCCGCCGGAGGGCGGCCGATTATTTCAGCGAACGGAATTTATTTCAGTTTGCGCATCAGCTCAAAGGCTTCCTCCACGATCTGCGTATTCCCGTTCTGCACCTCTTCCACCACGCAGGTTTCCATGTGCTCCTTCAGGATGATATAGCCGAAGGACTGGAGCGCGCTCTCCACGGCGGCGACCTGGGTGAGGATGTCCCCGCAGTAGCGGTTGTCGTCCAGCATCCGGCCGATGCCGGCAAGCTGTCCGCTGATCCGGTTCAGCCGGTTCTTCAGATTCCTAAGCTCCGCTTCGCTGCGGGGCGTTTTCTTATGATGACAGGCCTGACAGGAGGTTTTCCCGCAGGAAAGGCCGCTGTCGGACAGCGATCCGGGAACGGGCGGCGTGCAGCCGCAGGAGGAAGCGTTTGTATTCTGAGCCATGGTCATACCTCTTTTTTGAAAAAAGTTGTCGCGAATGGTTTTGATATACCCTTATGGGGTATTTTGTGATGCTATCATATACCATGGAGGGGTATTTGTCAATGCTTTGAAAGATTTATCGTTTATTTAATTGAAAATAAATATAATATATGTATAATATAATTATGAAAGAGATAAACTTTGAATGGGATGAAAATAAGAACAAAATTAACATACAGAAGCATGGTATATCTTTTGAAGAAGCAAGGACAGTATTTTATGACACCGAGGCAATTGTGATTGATGATCCTGACCACTCAGAAAAAG
>DWUW01000128.1 GCA_019120525.1 Candidatus Eisenbergiella stercorigallinarum
CTTTTCCTGATAAATTACAGGTTAACATATTTCGGGGCATATTTCCAGTATCTTCATAAAAAAATAAGAAACCAAAATCAAGAAAGCCTGCTTCATTCCCCGCTCCGTGAAAAGCAACTTTTTAGAAGAAACTGCGAATATTTGATATTGACACAGAAAATAATAAGGTGTAGTATCATAACATATTATAAGTGGTTTTAAAAACTACATGTTGTATTCCAACTCTCTCAGCATGTGTTTTCAGTTGTTTCGTGCAGAACAGGCCGCTTGAAGCGGCAGAAAGGAATGGAACTGCTATGAGTGTTACGATCAGAGAACCCGGAAGCGCGATCACACATTTTATCGGCATGATGATGGCCATTCTGGCCTCCACGCCGCTTCTGATCAAGGCGGTCCTGTCCGGACAGCCTGTTGTTTTCCTTGCCATGGTGATCTTCATCGCCAGCATGGTGCTGCTGTATGGGGCGAGCGCCACCTATCACTCCATCAATGTGGGAGGACGGATCCTGCGGGTGTTCCGCAAGCTGGACCATATGATGATCTTCGTCCTGATCGCCGGTTCCTACACACCGGTCTGCCTGGTGATCCTGGGCGGCAGGCTGGGATATACCCTGCTGGCGGTGGTCTGGGGCGTTGCCCTTCTCGGCATGGCGATCAAGGCCTTCTGGATCACCTGCCCTAAATGGTTTTCTTCCGTGATCTACATCGCCATGGGCTGGATCTGCCTGGGCGTTTTCGGCCAGCTCTGGAATACCCTCCCACGCCCGGCGTTTCTGTGGCTTCTGGCCGGCGGGCTGATCTACACGGCGGGCGGCGTGATCTACGCCCTGAAGCTTCCTATATTTAATGCGAAGCACAAATACTTCGGTTCCCATGAGATCTTCCATCTGTTCGTCATGGGCGGGAGCATCTGCCACTTCATCTTCATGTTCTGTTATGTGGCATAACGAATGCGCCAGACGGAAAAAAGGCCTTCGACAGCTTTACGCCTGCCGAAGGCTTTTTTCTGCAGCCGATGATCCGGCCCCTTCCTGGCAATTTCCCTTTTCCGGTCAGTCGTCGTATCCGTTCGGGTTCTGAGACTGCCATCTCCAGGAGTCCGCGCACATTTCCTTAATGCCGTACTCGGCCTTCCAGCCAAGCTCCTTCTCCGCCTTGCTGGCATCGGAGTAGCAGGTGGCGATATCGCCGGGGCGGCGGGCCTTGATCTCGTAAGGGATCTTCACGCCGGTGGCTTCCTCGAAGTTCTTCACGATGTCAAGTACGCTGTAGCCCTTTCCGGTTCCCAGATTGTAAATGGAAAGCCCGGAATTGTCTTCGATCTTCTTCAGGGCCTTCACATGTCCCTTCGCCAGATCGACCACATGGATGTAGTCCCTCACGCCGGTTCCGTCCGGAGTGTCATAGTCGTTTCCGAATACGTTGAGCTGTTTCAGCTTGCCCACGGCAACCTGGGTGATGTAGGGCATCAGATTGTTGGGGATGCCGTTGGGATTCTCGCCGATCATACCGCTCTTATGGGCGCCGATGGGGTTGAAGTAGCGCAGAAGCACAACGTTCCATTCCGGATCCGCCTTCTGGATATCGGAGAGGATCTGCTCCAGCATGGACTTGGTCCAGCCGTAAGGGTTGGTGCACTGTCCCTTCGGGCACTCCTCCGTGATGGGGATAATGGCAGGATCGCCATAAACGGTGGCGGAGGAGGAGAAGATGATGTTCTTCACGCCATGCTTTCTCATCACGTCCACTAGGGTCAGGGTCCCGGCGATATTGTTCTCGTAATACTCCCAGGGCTTCGCCACGGACTCGCCTACCGCCTTGAGTCCCGCGAAATGGATGCAGGAATCGATCTTTTCCTTATCAAAAATGGCGTTCAGCGCCTCTCTGTCCAGGATATCCGCCTTGTAAAAAGGCACAGCCTTTCCCGTGATCTTTTCCACGCGCTGCAGGGACTTCTCGCTGGAATTGCAGAGATTGTCCACAACCACCACGTCATAACCTGCGTTCTGCAGCTCCACAACCGTATGGCTGCCGATATAACCGGCTCCGCCTGTTACTAAAATTGCCATATTTCCTCCTTCTTTCCGGATCTGCCCGGAAATTTATTTTGTCTCCCACAGATACTCGGGATAAACGCCCTCCGCCTTCAGACGGGCGATGGACTCCATCACAAAAGGCTTATCCTCCTTATAGGTTACGCCGAACCACTTATCTTTGGAGGAGAGCACCTCAACGGTGGCCTTGTCCTGCTTCAGCAGCTTATCCACCTCAATGGGCAGGAAGCATTCCGACTTCAGCGGATTCTTCTCCACTTCCGTCCGGAAGAAGCCGTTCACCGCGGTCTCCAGTTCCTTCAGGATGCTGGCGGAAAAGCCCCACATGTTCATGGATACCAGCGTATCCAGGGGAAGCGCCGTCCAGGTCGCCCCGTCGTCTTCGGTAAAGGCGGCGCCGTCCGCCGTCTTGACAATCTTGGTACGCTCCGCGATCTCCTTCAGATAACCGTTCTCATCTGTCACACATACGCCGCGCGCTACGGAACCGTTTTCCGTCAGGGTATTGCCAAGCTCATAGCCCACCATCGCGTAGCGGTATTTCTCATCATCCTGGTGGGTGGTCAGGAACTGATACAACGTGGTATAGGCGCTTCTTCCATAATAATCGTCCGCATTGATGACCGCGAACGGTCCGTTCAGTACATTCTTACAGCACAGGATCGCATGGGCTGTTCCCCAGGGCTTTACCCTTCCCTCCGGGATCTGAAAGCCTTCCGGAACCTTGTCCAGCTCCTGGAATACATATTCCACCTGCATGTGCCTGCTTACCCTGTCCCCTACACACTCGCGGAAATCCTTCTCGTTTTCCTTCTTAATGATGAAAACGACCTTTTCAAATCCCGCGCGGTGCGCGTCATACATGGAAAAATCAATGATCTTGTGCCCCTGCGGATCCACCGGATCGATCTGCTTGAGCCCGCCGTAGCGGCTTCCCATACCTGCCGCCAGAATTACCAGTACCGGTTTGTCCATTTTTCCTTTCCCTTCTGCGTGTCGTTCACGCGATTCCGGGCTGTGAAGCCGACATCCCTGAACATGTCTGTTTCTGCATATACCTCCAGGCCGCCTCACTTTACCCCTTCTTTTTTTCAGGTCTGTATCCATCTTACCACAAAAGGCATGTGGTTGGCAATTTTACAATCTACTATTTTTTGATACTTTTCCCCTGTGCCCGACGTGTCCGAAATATCTGAACGCCAATATGCCGCATCGCAGCCCTTTATCCGGTCACAAGCCGGCGCGCCGCGGGAATTTTTTCCAGAAGGAAGGTGCCAAGCAGGGACGGGAGGATAAGGGCAAGGGTTTTCAGCACATTGGTCCCCACGCTGAAGCGGGGAAAGAGCAGCGCCATATACGGCACCAAAAGCCAGCCGAACACCCAGTGCAGGTAATAGATCCCGAGCGTCCGCTTCGCCACCGCGCGCACGGCGGCGGACAGGAGTCTGTTTTTTATGGTAAGGTCCCGGCAAAGAAGGAATACGCCAAGCGCAAGCAGGATCACCGGGATGTGGCGGTATCCCTCCGTCAGAAGGATGCCGTCCCAGACGGGCGTGCCGCTCAGATACCATTTCACTCCCCATATCCCGGGAAGGCCGAGAGCCGCCATGCCCGCGCCGATCAGGCGCTGCGCCCTCCGGCTGCCCCCGATGGCGGGACCGGTATGGATCCAGGCTCCCAGCAGGAAAAAGCCCAGCATGTTGGCGTAGGTCCCAAAGGGATTGAGCACATTCAGAGAGGAAAGGGGAAAGGCCCCGATCCACCCCGCCGCCGCAAGAGCGTCCAACAGGATCTGGAGCGCGGTCATCCCGTTGGTCATCACCAGCCCGTAGACGGCGAAAAACAGGATCAGCCTTCTTCCCAGAGGATGGGCAAAGCAGATCCGGAACAGGGGAAACAGCAGATAGACCGCCAGAAGCGCCTCGATGAACCACAGATGGCCTGTCCCAATCCCCTCCAGATTCCCGAAGGCAAACAGATACAGGAAGATCTGATTTTTCCCGAAGCCGGAAAGGGGCACATGGTTGATCGCCCCAATGGAAAGCAGGTAGATCAGCCGCCAGGCAACCAGCACCAGATAAATGGCAAGCGTCTTGGATATATGCTTTTTCAGCCTCAGCGGCCGGGTGAAAAGAAGCGCCCCGTTCACCAGGAAAAACATGGGCACGCCCGACCAGCAGGCGGACATGAACAGGTTGGCGGGAACGGTCTGCGCAAGCAGTACAAAATGGCAGAACACCACCAGAAAAATGGCGATGACCTTCACGATATCCAGATATTCGATCCTTTTTTGCACTCTCCCTGTCTCCTTCCTCTTTTGCCTGCGGGCAGACTGGCTTCTCACAGGCAGACCGGCTTTCCCGCCTTCGGCTTCACCGCGCGGATCTGCGGATAACGGGAAGAAAGCAGGCGATAAAAGGGCCTGGTATCCTCCTGACGGGATACGGGCGGAAACGCGTCGTCAAAATGGTCCAGCAGGATCCGCTTCGGCATCAGCCGGTCCACGATGGCGCAGGCGGCCTCCTGCGGCCGGCTTTTTCCCTGATACGGCAGGATCAGAAGATCCGCCCCTTCCGGATATTCGGCGCTTTCCTCCAGCGCCATGCTGCCCAGAAGAAGGATCCGTTTTCCCTCCGCCTCGATCTCATAAACAAGCGTGTCCCCTCTCTCCCGGAAGCGCGGATGGGCCCAGGCCAGAAAAAACAGATTTTTCGGCCGCGAAAAAAGCCTGGGAGAAAACAGCCTTCCAAGCACCAGGGAAGGAGAAAAGCTTACATGCTTTCCCCGGTAAGCCGTGATCCTCAGATCCCCCAGACGCCAGCTGTCGCCGGGCCTGGTCAATACCACGTTTCCGTTGTCCTCCAGAAATCCCTCCAGCGTCCGCGCCGCGGCGGCGGGACAGTGCACGGTGGCGTCCTGCCCCTCCGCCAGCTCCGGGACAAAAAACAGATGATCCAGATGTCCGTGGGTGACGCAGATGTCGCTCACCCCTTCAAAATCCTCCAGGGTATTAGGATTGCTTCCTCCCTCCAGCTCCACAAAGGGGTCAAACAGAAGCTTCTGCCCGCAGGCTTCGATGAGGATGGAGGCTGTTCCAAACCAGGTTATCTTGATCATGGCAGTCGGTTTCCTTTTTTCGGCCTTTTCACGCATCCGGCCATACCGCCGTGAAACGGCGGTATGGCCGGATGCCGTTCCTGTTTCCGGTTACTTCTAAACATTCTTCCTGCTATTATAACCTGAAATCGTCTTTTTTTCTACGGCTTTCTCCGCTTTTTTCCGGCGGGCGGCCGCATGCGCTGCTGTTCAGGCCAGCGCCGGCCGCCCGTTGACCGGCGCATACAGAAAGCGCTCCGGCCTGAATCCGGCATCAGGGCGCGATCCGGTGGATGTCTCTGGGGAACAGGCAGGCCCTGCGCACGTTATCCTGCTCCAGAAGCCTTGCGGTGAACCGCTCCAGCCCCATGCCAAGACCGCCGTGGGGCGGCATGCCGTGCTTATGGATCTGAAGATAGCTTTCAAACTGCTCCGGGTCCATGCCTCTGGCCTTCATTTTGGACAGCTGTACGGCATAATCGTGAATGCGCTGGCCTCCCGTAGTCACCTCCAGCCCCCGGAACAGCAGGTCGAAGCTTTTCGTCACCTGCGGATTTTCTTCCTCCTCCATGGCGTAAAAGGGCCGCTTTGCCGTGGGATAATGGGTAACGAACACGAATTCGCTTCCCGTTTCCTCCTCCATCAGCTGACACAGGAGCTTTTCCTCCTCCGGGTCCAGATCCTCCTTTTCCCGGACGGGCCTGTTGAACCTTCGGGCGATGAGCTCCTTCGCTTCATAAAAGCGGATGAAAGGGATCGGGTCAGCCTGCGGAATGCGCACGTTAAGGAGCTTCAGCTCCTGCGGGCAAAGCTCCGGCAGCTTCTGAAGCGCATGGCGGATCATGGCCTCCTCCATGCAGCACAGCTCCTCAAAGCCCTCGATATAGCCCATTTCAAAGTCCACGCCGGTATACTCGTTCAGATGCCTTGCCGTATCGTGTTTTTCCGCCCGGAACACCGGCCCGATCTCAAACACCCTTTCATATACGCCCACCATCATCTGCTTGTAAAACTGGGGGCTTTGCGCCAGATAGGCCTCCTTCCCGAAATAGTCCAGCCGGAAAATATTGGCTCCGCCCTCCGCGCCCTGGCTGACCAGCTTCGGGGTATGGATCTGTACAAAATCCTCCTGCTGCAAAAATTCCGTAAAGCCTCTCACCAGCGCGTCCTGGATCCGGAATATGGCCCGCTCCCTCTCATTGCGCAGGGTCAGCGGCCGGTAGTCCAGTATGGTCTCCAGCGAGGCCGGAATCTCTTTGCCGTGAATGACCACGGGCATGCTTTCCGCCGGCACAGACAGGATCCGGATCCGGGCGGGATGCAGCTCCCAGCCCGTCCGGGAGCGGGGTTCCTCCACCGCCAGCGCTTCCATGCGGATGCACATTTCCTCCTTCAGCGCCCCTTCCCAGGGAGCGCCGTCCGGCCCCAGGATCTCGCATTTCTCCGGCTCCAGAATGCACTGGATCAGCTCATGGGCCGTGCGCAGGATGAGGAAGGAAAAGCCGCTCATCTTCCTCAGCCGGTGGATGCTTCCGTGTATGCTTACCATCCCCTTTTCCACACTTTCAAATCCCGGCCTCCCGGTTTCCATTGCCTGAATTTCCCTGTTCTTTTCACTCATGTTCTTTTCCGTCCTTTCTGTTTTCCTTCTGATCTGCGTGACTGTGAAACAGATCTTCCGGAATCCGGATGGACATCGTCTCTATGCCGCATGCTATCACCCCCTTATCCGCGCTGAGCGCGGAGGAAACGGTCCGGTCCATTCCGCCGGGGCAGGATGGACCGCCAGGCCGCAC
>DWUW01000129.1 GCA_019120525.1 Candidatus Eisenbergiella stercorigallinarum
TATCGGCGGCGTTACCGTCCTTCCCCCTTATGAGAAGAGCGAGAACAGCGAGTGGTATACCGGAACGGCGAATGCCATATATCAGAACATCGACTATATGGAGAGCTTTAACCCGGATTATGTCCTGATCCTGTCCGGAGACCACATCTACAAGATGGATTATGAGGTGATGCTGGATTACCATAAGCAGCATAACGCGGAATGCACGATCGCGGTCATGCCCGTGCCGATGGAGGAAGCGAAGCGGTTCGGCATCATGATCACGGACGAGAACGGAAGGATCACGGACTTTGAGGAAAAACCTGCAAATCCCAGAAGCAATCTGGCTTCCATGGGCATCTATATCTTCAACTGGAAGACGCTGAAGGAAGCTCTGATCGCCAGGTCATCCCAGCCCAACCTGGATTTCGGAAAGCATGTCATCCCCTACTGCCATGAAAATGGCGCACCGATGTACGCGTATGAATTTAACGGCTACTGGAAGGATGTGGGAACCCTGAATTCCTACTGGGAAGCCAATATGGAGCTGATCGATATCGTGCCGGAGTTCAACCTGTATGAGGAATACTGGAAGATCTACACCAAGAGCGAGATCCTTCCGCCTCAGTACATCGCCCCGGAGGGTGTGATCGAGCGGAGCATCGTCGGCGAGGGGAGCGAGATCGCCGGACAGATATACAATTCCGTCATCGGCTGCGGCGTGGTGGTCGGGAAGGGAACCGTGATCCGGGATTCCATCGTGATGAACAATACGGTGGTGGGAGAAGGCTGCGAGCTGAACAAGGCCATCGTGGCGGAGAACGTTTCCATCGGGGACGGCGTGAAGCTGGGGATCGGCGAAGAGGCCGAGAACGATATCGCCCCTCACATTTACAACAGCGGCATCGCCACCGTGGGAGAAAAGAGCGTGATCCCGAAGGGCGTTTCCATCGGGAAGAACACGGTCGTTTTCGGCGTGACGGAGAGCGCGGACTACCCGGACGGGATCCTTCCCGGCGGAAAATCTATCATTAAGGCAGGTGAGGAAAAGTGAGAGCGATAGGAATTATTTTGGCCGGCGGCAACAACCACA
Source organism: Candidatus Eisenbergiella stercorigallinarum (assembly GCA_019120525.1). Classification (GTDB taxonomy): domain Bacteria; phylum Bacillota; class Clostridia; order Lachnospirales; family Lachnospiraceae; genus Eisenbergiella; species Eisenbergiella stercorigallinarum. The sequence continues at coordinate 1,073 of DWUW01000129.1, forward strand.
GGATGAAGGAGCTTTCCCGGAAAAGGGCTATCGCGGCTATGCCGATCGCGGGCAGCTACAGAAGCATCGACTTCGCGCTCAGCAATATGACCAACTCTCATATCCAGAAGGTCGGCGTGTTCACGCAGTATAATGCCAGAAGCCTGAACGAGCATCTGAATTCCTCCAAGTGGTGGGATTTCGGGCGCAAGCAGGGCGGCCTGTTCCTGTTCACCCCTACGGTGACGGCGGACAACAGCTTCTGGTACAGAGGAACGGCGGACGCCATGTATCAGAACCTCTCCTTCTTAAAGAGTAGCCATGAGCCCTATGTGGTCATCGCCTCCGGCGACTGCGTGTACAAGATGGATTATAATAAGGTTCTGGAATATCACATTGACAAGAAGGCGGATATCACCATCGTCTGCAAGGAGATGCCTGCCGGGACCAATCTGGAGCGCTACGGCACCATCAAGATGAATGAGGACAGCAGGGTCGAGGAGTTTGAGGAGAAGCCCATTGTGGCAAAGTCCAGCACGATCTCCTGCGGCATCTACGTGATCCGCAGAAGGCTTCTGATCGAGATGATCGAACGCTGCGCGATGGAGGACCGGTACGACTTCGTTAAGGATATCCTGATCCGCTATAAGAACCAGAAGAGGATCTATGGCTATAAGATCAAGGAATACTGGCGCAATATCGCATCGGTGGAGGACTATTTCGCCGCCAACATGGATTTCCTGAAGCCGGAGATCCGGAACTATTTCTTCCGCCAGTATCCGGATATCTATTCCAAGGTGGACGACCTTCCGCCCGCGAAGTACAACGTCGGCGTAAAGGTATCCAACAGCCTGATCTCCAGCGGCTGCATCGTCAACGGAACGGTGGAGGATTCCGTTATTTTCAAAAAATCCTTTATCGGCAATAACTGCTACATCAAGAATTCCATTATCTTGAATGACGTATATATCGGCGACAACACACATATTGAGAACTGCATCGTAGAGAGCCGGGATACGATCCGGGCCAATACCTATTACAAGGGCGAAGATGGAATCAAGATTGTGGTTGAGAAAAACGAAAGATATGTCATCTGAAGATAAAAGGGGGAACTCACATGAAGATTACAGACGTACGTGTGCGTAAGATCACCAGGGAAGGAAAGATGAAAGCGATCGTATCCATTACGATTGACGATGAGTTTGTGGTACACGACATAAAGGTAATTGAAGGCGAGAAAGGGCTGTTTATTGCAATGCCCAGCAAAAAGGCCACGGACGGAGAATACCGGGATATCGCCCATCCGATCAACCAGGCGACCAGGGAAAGCATCCAGAACATCATTCTGGACAGATATGAACAGGCGCTGGCGGAGCCGGAGGAGCTGGCATAGGACAAAACACTGGAAACTGCATGGCTGCCATCCCCAAAAAGTTGTTGACTTTCAATTCTGCGGATGCTAGTATACTGATAACGAAAAGGCGATGAAGGAAAGAGTAGCCTGCCGCGGGCATAGACCAGAGAATGGGACATAACGCTGGAAGTCCCTGTATGCCGGGCACGGGGAAGACCGCTCCGGAGCCGCTGCAGGAAGGAAGCAGCTTTCTGTCAGGTATCTGATCCTGTCATTTAAGGAAGCGTTTCCGAAAGTGCAGACGTGAATCCGCGTTAAGGATGAGGATTTGGAAGAATCTGAAGTGAAAAGTTAAGGTGGAACCGTGCGTCGCGCATGAGAATTGAGGACTGCACCCTTAGAAAAACGGAGGACCGTTTTTCTAAGGGTGTTTTTGCGCGATAAGCCCGGAGGGCGGCCGCGTGGATGGGCAAGCTTGCTTGCACAGACATGCGGACATCCGACGGGCAACGGACAGCGAGCAGCTACGCTGCGAGCGGGACTGATAAGCCCGGAGGGCGGCCGCGTGGATGGGCAGGCGTGCCTGCACAGACACGCGGACATTCGACGGGCAACGGACAGCGAGCAGCTACGCTGCGAGCGGTCCGGCACAGGGAACGGCTTTGCCGTGAACTGTGCGTATCGCGCAAAGGGATGAAAGCGTATCAGCGATTCAGGAAAGGAGACTGCAAAAATGGATGTGATTCTGAAGGACGGAAGCAGAGGAGAACAGGAATTTACGGAGAAGGACGGGGCGTGGACCTTCCGCCACACCACCTCCCACATTCTGGCTCAGGCGGTAAAGCGCCTGTATCCGGAGACGAAGCTGGCGATCGGACCGGCGATCGAGGACGGATTCTACTATGATTTTGAGTTCAAGGAGCCCATCTCCAGCGAGGATTTTTCCGCCATCGAAAAGGAAATGAAGAAGATCGTGAAGGAGCGTCTGCCGCTGGAGCGCTTCACGCTTACCAGAGATGAGGCGATCGCCTTCATGAAGGAGAGAAATGAGGATTACAAGGTGGAGCTGATCGAGGATCTGCCGGAGGACGCGGTGATCAGCTTTTACCGTCAGGGCGAGTTCGTGGATCTGTGCGCGGGTCCGCATCTGGACAACACCAAATATGTGAAGGCGATCAAGCTCACCAGCCTGGCGGGAGCCTACTGGAGAGGCAGCGAAAAGAACAAGATGCTCACCAGGATTTACGGAACCTCCTTCCCGGATAAGGAGCAGCTGAAGGAGTATCTGGACCGCATCGAGGAGGCGAAGAAGCGGGATCACCGCAAACTGGGAAAGGAGCTGGGCATTTTCACGATCATGGAGGAAGGCCCCGGATTCCCGTTCTTCCTTCCCAAGGGAATGGTGCTGAAGAATATCCTGATCGATTACTGGAGAAGACTGCATGACAGAGAGGGCTATCAGGAGATCTCCACTCCCATCATCCTGAACCGGAAGCTCTGGGAGACCTCCGGACACTGGGATCATTACCGGGAAAACATGTACACCACCGTGATCGACGACGAGGATTACGCGGTGAAGCCCATGAACTGCCCGGGTGGCATGCTGGTTTACAAATCCCAGCCCCGTTCCTACCGTGACCTGCCGCTTCGCATCGGCGAGCTGGGACTGGTGCACCGTCATGAAAAGTCCGGCCAGCTGCACGGCCTGATGCGCGTGCGCTGCTTCACCCAGGACGATGCGCATATTTTCATGACCAGGGAGCAGATCAAGGACGAGATCAAGGGGGTAATGCGCCTGATCGACGAGGTCTACAGCCGTTTCGGCTTCCCTTATCATGTGGAGCTGTCCACCAGACCCGAAGACAGCATGGGAAGCGACGAGGACTGGGAGCTGGCGACGGAGGCCCTGCGTGAGGCGCTGAATGAGACCGGAAAGGATTATGTGGTCAATGAAGGCGACGGCGCGTTCTACGGACCCAAGATCGACTTCCATCTGACGGATTCCCTGGGAAGAACCTGGCAGTGCGGAACCATTCAGCTCGACTTCCAGCTTCCGCAGCGCTTTGAGGCGGAATATATGGGAGCGGACGGCGAGAAGCACCGCCCGATCATGATCCACCGCGTGGTGTACGGCTCCATCGAGCGTTTCATCGGCATCCTGATCGAGCACTATGCGGGCAAGTTCCCGGTATGGCTGGCTCCGGTGCAGGTGAAGGTGCTCCCCATCTCTGAGAAGTTCTTTGATTTCGGACAGGAGATCCTGCAGAAGCTTAAAAGTGCCGGCATCCGCTGCGAGATGGACCAGCGCGATGAAAAGATCGGCTACAAGATCCGCAGCGCCCAGATGGAGAAGGTTCCCTATATGCTCATCGTGGGACAGAAGGAGGAGGAGACCGGAACGGTTTCCGTCAGAAGCCGCGACGACGGCGACCTGGGGAGCCAGGAGCTTGCCGCCTTTATCCAGAAGGTTGTGGAAGAAGGAAAAGAATAACGGGAAATTCAGGGAAAGCTGTCCGGTTTCGCTGCCGGGCAGCTTCTTTTGCGCGATAAGCCCGGAGGGCGGCCGCGCGGATGGTCAGGCTTGCCTGAACAGACGTGCGGACATCCGACGGGTAACGGACAGCGAGCAGCTTATGCTGCGAGCTGCCCGTTACAGCGAACGGCGTCGCCGTGAGCTGTTCGTATCGCGCAATCAGATAAGCCCGGAGGGCGGACGCGCGGATGGGCAGCGAACGGCATCGCCGTGAGCTGTGCGTATCGCGCGATCAGATACCGCGAAGGAAACAAAAATACAATGACAGGAAACAATCTACATAGCAGGAAACGGAATAAGAACTTAAAATAGAAACAAAAAGGCAAGGAGGAAAGAGTATGGTAAAACTGACGCCGCCCATGGGGTGGAATTCCTGGAACACCTTCGGGGCGAACATCAACGAGGAACTGATTAAGGAAACAGCGGACGTGATGGCAGAGAGCGGACTGCTGGAAAAGGGGTATGAATATCTGGTCATCGACGACTGCTGGTCCTTAAAGACCAGGGATGAGAACGAAAGGCTTGTGCCCGATCCGGAGAAGTTTCCCAACGGCATGAAGGCTGTGGCGGATTATGTGCACAGTAAGGGGCTGAAGTTCGGCATGTACTCCTGCGCCGGAAATCTGACCTGCGCGGGCTATCCGGGCAGCTTCGAGCATGAGTTCATCGACGCGAAAACCTTTGCGGAGTGGGGCGTGGATTTTCTGAAGTACGATTACTGCTATCACAGCCCCATCATTCACGGCCAGTACCTGTACCGCAGGATGGGACTGGCTCTGGAAAACTGCGGACGGGACATCCTGTTTTCCGCCTGCTCCTGGGGAAGCGACCAGACCCATGAATGGATCAAAACGTCTGCGGCCTCCATGTGGCGTTCCACCGGAGATATTTTCGATACCTGGGAATCCGTAAAGGATCTGACGAAGCAGCAGGAGAAGCTGCATCCCTACAACGGGGTGGGCTGCTTTAACGACATGGACATGCTGATCGTGGGCATGTACGGCGAGGGAAACGTGGGCCTGAAGGGCTGCACGGATACGCAGTATAAGACCCATTATTCCATCTGGGCGCTGCTCGGCTCCCCGCTGATGATCGGCTGCGACATCCGGAAGATGAATGAAGCGACGAAGGAGATCCTCTGCAACGACGAGCTCATTGCCATCAATCAGGACAGGGCCTGCCGCCAGCCGGTGAAGTTAAACGGCATCTGGACCGGAGACGATATGGTGATCTACTCCCGCCAGCTGGAAAACGGCGACGTGGCCATCGGCCTGTTCAACCTGAGCGAGGAGAAGGCCGCCGCCCGCTTCAATCTGGACGAGATCGGCCTTGGCTTCTCCACCGGAAAGACCCTGGACATGCATGAGGTTTGGACGAAGGAAGATTTCCGGGTGGAAAATTCCACGGTAATCCGGGAGCTGCCTCCCTTCGGATGCGAGGTCTACCGCGCAAAGGTGGTCGATCTGTAATGTCCGTCTGTATAAAATGCGGAAAGGCCCTGACCTATAATGAGATCGGGGCCTTCCGGAAATTCGTGAACCGGGGAGCGAAGGAGTTCCTGTGCAGGGAATGCCTGGCGGAAAGGCTGGGCGTCTCCCCGGAGCGGATCGACCGGAAAATAGAAGAGTTTAAACTGCAGGGCTGCACCCTTTTCGTATGAAAGCCGTACGAAAGAGGGGGCAGCCCGGGGCTTTTCATCAGATACAGCAGAGAAAGTCCCACCACGGTGATCACGCTCATTCCAACAAACCGAATCAAATAAATTCCGAGTGCCATATATTTCTCGCTTTCTGTCGCCGGTCAGGCGGCATTTGTTTGTAAGAAATTGCCTGTCAAGGCAATTCCAGGCCGAGTGGAAAGCGCGAAGCGCGGCTTTGCGAATGGCGCGGAGTGAACTGTAACCGGGTTTGTCAATGAAATCAGAGAAAATGCAGCAGCTTCTTGAACCTCGCAGCCAGATGTGTATATTGATAATGGAAAAGGGAAAGCAAGAGACATACGGCCTACCCAAATAGCTTAGCGACTATATAACACAAGCCGTTACTATTGGCAGTAGTGGCGGCTATTTTCTTCCCTTGAATATCTGATAAAGCAGACTTACGGTTACCAGTTCATCCTTCCCTCTAATTTTACTTTTTCCTGCCCGGAAATGATTTCTCCGATTTCATAGCAGGGACATTGCCGGGATACCAGGCGTTTTACGGTGTCTGCATGCTCCCGGCCTGCTACCAGAACCAGACCGGCTCCGCAGTTGAAGGTACGAAGCATTTCATCCTCCTGGATTTCTCCCTGCTCTTTGATATAACGGAAAATGGCAGGAAGCCGGAGATGGGAAAGATCGATGTGGGCCGTCAGGCCATCCGGAATCACCCGGCATAAATTGCCCGCTATTCCGCCTCCGGTAATATGGGCCATGGCATGAAGAAGTTTTCTCTCCGCCGCTTCCTTCACCGCTTTATAATATGGTGTGTGCGGCTTCATGATCTGCTCAATAAAGGTCAGCCCCTCGATCCTTTCCAGCTTGATCTGGGGCATTCGTTCCATCATCAGCCGGACGAGGGAATATCCATTGGTGTGCAGGCCATTGGACGCGGCTGCCAGAACCACATCTCCTTCCCGGACCGCCTTTCCGTCAATGATCCTCTCTCTTTCCACAATTCCGGCAATGCTTGCGGTGAGAACATAGGTACCCGCGTTTACTACCTGCGGCTGGATGGAAGTTTCTCCGCCTACAAGGGAACACTCATTTTCCCGGCAGGCATCGGAAATTCCCTTTACCAGCGCGTGGATCGTATCCTTTTCCGCATTTCCGCAGACGATGGTATCCAGTACGGCGAGAGGTCTTGCTCCCATCACGATGATGTCATTGACCAGATGATTGATCATATCATGGCAGATCGATTCCGTATAGCCATATTCCACAGCAAGCTTTTGCTTGGAACCCGGCTCCTCGGCTTTTAGAACCAGAACGGGATGCTTCATGTCAGGAAAGTCAATGTCATAAAGGGAGGCAAAGGCGCCAAGGCCGTTCAGTACCCGGCGGTCTTTCTGCTCCAGTACTTCCGCCATCTCCCGTTTTATGGCGTCCGTATAGGCAATGTCCACACCCGCCCTGCTGTAGGAAAGCCCTTCCTTCGTCTTTTCCCTGCCTGCCAGAAGTTCATCTGCCGTTACCCCCAGCACGGCGGCAAGCTCTGTCAGAAGTTCGATGTTGGGGGATGCGGTACCGTTTTCCCATTTGGATATCGCCTGAAAGGAAATGTTCAGCTGTCCCGCAAGCTGTTGCTGAGTCAGGCCGTGCTGTCTTCTTTTCTCCGCGATAAAACCACCAATTTTTTGCATATCCAGCATAATTTTCCGCTCCTTTCTCCGGAAATCAAGCCAAAGGCTGCTTTCCTGTCTGCGGTTATTTTATCCTGTCCGGGGCCGGTGTGCACTAACCGCCGCATAGAATCCGCTCCGCCGGATTCAACCGCAGGTTGAAAAGCTGGGCAGAAAGACGAATGGCCGGGCAGACCTGCCCGTAAGATGCAAGTCTGCCCGACCAATTGTCTGAACCGCTGCGGTCGAGGGATATCGTATGAGTGGCTGCCCGGAAGGTCACTGGATGGCGGTGGCCTGCGCATCGCCGGCCTTTGCGACGATCCGGATCTCTTCCGGGTTGGTCTGGGCGGGGAGGCTTGCCGTCATGATCTGGAAACGGGCGAGAATGGTATCCCCGACAGCCAGATCAGAAACGGAAAGCGTGGAACTTCCGTCCAGACTGAGAACTTTGGTGCTTTCATTTGGAAGCAGGTTCAGGCTCTGGTCGGTGACGATGGTTACCTGGCCGTCGTCACCGGTCTGGATATCCGTGATCTGCGCATAGGTGGGGACGGCGGTGTCCTCTTGTACATCGCAGAATACTACAAAGGCGTTTGCCATGGGAGGGATGCTCCTGGTCATGGCCGGGCTGATGTCGGCGTAGAGGAGGTCGCCTGCTGCAATGTCAGAAAGCGTTTTTTCACTGCAGTCCGCAGCGGACAGGAACAGTGTATCTTCCGTAATATTCAGAAGGACCTGGGGGTAAGCCGCGCCTTCCTCGTCATTTTCCAGAAGGATCTGTCCATCTTCAAGCTGAGCCACGGCTCCGGATACCCGGATGGAAGAACCCTGAGATACCGCGGAATCCTGCGCCGCTGCAGTGCCCTCATCCGCCGGATCCGGTGCGGCCACGGCGGGAGCCTGGGCCACAAGCCGGATCTCATCGGGCGTGGTCTGGGCGGGAATGCTCATAGTCATGAAGGAGTAGCGCACCAGGATCGTGTCTCCGGCCATCAGCCCGGCCGCGGAAAGGGTTTCCGTCCCGTCCAGGGAAAGGACAGGGGCGTCCGGGGTGAGGTTCAGGATCAGATCCTGATCTGTGGAAACGCGCAGATTTCCGTCCTCATCGGCGCTGACGTCCGTGATGGTCCCATAGGCGGGAACGGCGGTATCCTCCGGAATCTCGCAGAAGAGGGTGAAGGCGTTCGTCATGGGAGGAAGGCTTCTGGTCATTACAGGGCTTACGTCCGCGTAAACAGTGTCGCCGACCGCAAAGTCGGAGAGGGCC
>DWUW01000130.1 GCA_019120525.1 Candidatus Eisenbergiella stercorigallinarum
CGACGGCCGGTATTAAGTTGACAAGGTACCATTATGATTAACTGCATTCCCTTCCGGAAGGCCTGCACTGGCTTACCGGAAGGGATGCACCTGATCAGCGAAAAGTGTGCACTTTGCAAACGGAATATTCAATCCGTTCCTCCGGAACAGCGGTACTCCCGCACAAGAATATTCAATTTACCTTTCAAAACTGAGAGATATCTGAAAAGCTTGACGTATGACAAGTAAAAAGATATAATAATCCTGAGGTGAAGGTACACATGCAGCTGATGAAAGAAAAGCAGGATTTGACATATTTATCCTGGTCGGTTTACCGCAATTCGTCCGGAACCGCCGGTTCATTTCTGAAAGCGTACTCCGAGCTTGGCGGAAAGAAGACTTACTATAAGCTCTCAAATTTTGATAAAGCGCGCGGCATCATCGGGCATGAGTGCGTGAATGAGCTGATTGTTGACCGACTGCTGATGATACTGGGTATTCCGCATTTATCGTACCAGCTGATTCACGCGGATGTGGCTGTAGACGGCAGGACCCATGAAGTATATCTTTGTGCTTCGGAGGATTTTAAGGCAAAGAGCGAGTCGAAGATTGCGTTGGATGCCTATAAAGAACTGGAGGCTTTGCCGGATGAATCTGCCCTGGAATTCTGTATCCGTATGGGGTGGGAGGACTATATTTATCAGATGCTCGTTGTGGATTATCTGATTCTGAACCGGGATCGTCACGGCGCAAATATTGAGGTGCTGCGAAACAGCAGGAAGAAGACAGTTCGACTGGCGCCTCTGTTTGACCACGGTTTATCCCTGCTTTACAGCTGTCCGGATGATGTTGCGGCGGCAGCGTTCGATGTGATGGCTGACAAGCCCTGCAATAACTATATTGGCTCGAAGTCTACATGGGATAACCTGAGAATTATTCCGAAGGACAAAATGCCGGGGTTTCATCCGCTTTATGAAAGCGACAGGCAGGTTCTGATGGAAGGATTGGACGGCGTGATCTCTCAGACACTTCAGGACAGGATATGGAAAATGATCTGGAAAAGGTGGTGCGCATATGAAGATTTTTGCAATTCGAGATGAATCGGCGCAGGAGCAGAAGGATCTGGCGTACCTCCTGTATTACGAGCAGGAAAAACGGTTTTATATTGAGCTGCCTGAGAATGCGGACGTATGGGAGATGCCTCTGCTGTTGGAGTCCTTTGTAAAGCGAGGGGAAACTACAGTTAATTCCTATTGGAGCAAAATTTGGGTGGAACAGAGGATTGTTCCGCCTGACCGACAGAATATTGCAGAGATTCTGCGCGACAATCAGCTGAAGGAATATGACGAGTATGCGCTCCTGATGCTGGCAATGGGACGATGCGCGCAGGATGATTACTACCTTGTTCCTATTGATGAGAAGGAACTCCCGGAAAAAATTACGAAGCGGTTCTCAAAACGAATCGAGGATGTTCTGCCATTGGAGAATCACTGCCTGTTGGTATTTTTCCGGGATGGCGCTGTGAAGAAGTGCGACTTGCAGAAGCATTTTGAAAAGACGAAGGCCTTTCAGATTCTTCTCAGGAAGCCGGACTATTTTCAGCATGTGCAGATGCAGACGGGCGGATATGGTGTTGAGTGGGATGTGAACATGACCGTTTCGGATACGATGCTTTACCGGATTGGCAAAAGTATTCCGCTGACGATGGAGGACTTCCGGAACTTTGCTATGTACAGGGTCATCAACGTGGCGGAAGCGGCAGAGATATTGGGCTGCTCCCGGCAGAATATTATTGACCTGACAAAGCGTGGAAAGCTCCATCCGATCAAGACGTCGGAAAAGAGTACGCTGTATCTCAAAAGTGAGGTTCTAAAACGAAACTGGCAGTGATCATGCCTTATGCAGGATACTTGTATGACATTCGCTTGAATACCATCCCGGTTTCAGATAAAAACGATATTCATGCAGGGGTACTTTTCCGGTGCTGATTTTCTGAAGATGGACAGGAGCGAGAATAATATAGAAGCATCGGAAATGGGTTACAGAACGCGAGGAGGAATGCACATGGAACATACTGAAGCAAAGCAGGCAATGAAGGAACTGACGATGGCTTTACTATATCTGTCCCGCTTTTGTGAACGGGAAAAATTTGCAGAGGCCGAACACTTCTATGCCTGGAAAGGCTATGATTTTGATGTGTTGAACGAGCTGGATGATGAGGACCTGATCCGTCAGGGCAGCCACAGGAGCAAGAGCGTATATTTGACAGAGGCAGGTAAGGAGTATGCCCGGTCGTTGTTCGAAAAGTATGGCATTGACGATTGGAAGGGTACAACGGCCTGAGACCTGATTTTTTCAGTTTCTTTTTGACAAAATTTTGATTCTATAAGGGATAATGGAAACTGTTGAAATGAAACGATATGTTTTCTCAAATTCATTTTTTCTGACAAGTTCAAATTCCCCCGTTTTTTCTCAACAATGTATAACTGATATATCCGTATTTGCGTAGGACAGGAAAACCGGATTTCCTGTAAACAGAAAAAATTTATGCAGGGTTATCATATCTCATTTCCAAATGAGAAAAAGTATGTTAGAATTTCTAAATAAATGAGAAAACGGGGAAAAGAGAACTTTTTAATGAGCGACGGAATAGGGATGGGGCTGAGAAAGTTGCGATTGGAGAGACATTATACACAGAGAGAAGTTGCTGAAAGAATGCATATGCTTCAAAGTGCATATAGCAGACTGGAGAATGGAAAGGTAGTGGTGACAGAACGTCATCTTCAGCTTTTGGTAGAGGTGTTTGGCGAGGAAGCGATAGAGAGCATCTGCTTCCCGGAGGAAAAAGATGGGATATAATAAGAATGGATATAATAAAAATAAGGACTTGTATGGTGAGATCATTAGAATTTTATCTGACAGTAACGGAATGAAATTCGGTGAACTGAACAGAGAATTAGAGCGGTCATGCGAGGAAAAGTATGAGTATAAGAGGCTAAGTAACCTGCTTTACAGGATGGTGGGAAAAGGAGAACTGCAAAGGGATGAAGAGGGGGTATACAGCATAAGAGGAGACAAAGAAGATACAGAGAAAAATGTCGATGATTTACAGCCGAAAGAAGAGTGCTTTGGGCAAGAAGAGAAGGGCGAGAAAAGTAGAGGAGAAAGTGATATGGGAGCAGAGAAAGGGGCCAAGATTTTTGAAGAGTATATCGACAATATGATGGGGATATGTAAAGATAAAGAAAAAGAAATAGACCAGTATGTTTCTCAAATCTCATTCGAAGAATTTGTAGAGATTAAAAAAACCTTGAATTTGAACGACGAGATCATGCTGCTTTTGAAAAAAAGGAAACAGGACAGGAAAGAGAAGGAAACAGCCTAATGAGTAAAATCAGACTCGCCGACTACGTCGCCGACTTCCTCGCCTCCCACGGTATTACCGACTGCTTTACGGTAGTCGGCGGAGGGGCGATGCATTTAAATGACGCATTCGGCCATCATCCGCAGATTCACTGTACCTATCAGCATCACGAGCAGGCCTGCGCCATTGCGGCGGAGGCCTATGCCCGTCTGGAAAACAGGATGGCCGCCGTCTGCGTGACCACCGGTCCCGGCGGGACGAACGCCATTACCGGAGTGCTCGGGGCATGGCTGGATTCCATCCCCATGTTCGTGATAAGCGGCCAGGTGCGTTATGATACAACGGCGCGGTACGCGCAGCAGTTTACGGACGGGCTGCCTCTGCGGGCGGTAGGGGATCAGGAATTCGATATCACCAGGGCGGTGGGCTGTATGTGCAAGTATGCCGCCATGCTGGAGGATCCCGCGGACATCCGTTACATGCTGGAAAAGGCCTGGCACCTTGCGACGACGGGAAGAAAGGGCCCGGTGTGGGTGGATATTCCGGTCAACTTCCAGGGCTCCTTCATTGAGACGGATCAGCTCCGCGGTTATGACCCGGCGGAGGACGATGCGCAGCTTCCGCCGGCGGTGGATGAGAAGACGGTGGATGAGATCCTGCTGAAAATAGAGAAGGCAAAGCGGCCTGTCATCTATGCGGGCGGAGGAATCCGGCTGTCCGGCGGTTTTGAAGCGTTCCGGACCGCGGTGGAGCGGCTGGGCGTTCCGGTGGTGACTTACTGGAACAGCGTGGACCTGATGGAAGATCATCATCCCCTTTACTGCGGCAGGGGCGGAAGCATGGGGGACCGGGCCGGCAATTTCGCGGTGCAGAACGCGGATCTGGTGCTTGCTCTTGGAACCAGGCTCAGCATTCGGCAGGTGGGCTACAACTGGACCACCTGGGCGCGGGAGGCTGAGGTGGTCATGGTGGACATCGACCGGGCGGAGATGAAGAAGCCCACGCTGCATGTGGACCTGCCTGTCTGGGCAGATGTGAAGGAGTTCCTGGAAAAAGTGAACCGGAAGCTGGAGAAAAGGACGCAGCCGCTGTCGCCGCAAGAGTGGTGGAGGCAGCAGTGCCGGGACTGGAAGAGAAAATATCCGGTCACGCTTCCCAGGCACTGGGAGGAGAACGGTGAAACGGCGAATGTGTTCGCTTTTATCCGGTACCTGAGCGAGGCGCTGCCGGAAGGCAGCCTGACGGCGGTCAGCAACGGCGCCTGTTGCGTGGTGGGGCACCAGGACTGGTGCGTGAAAAAAGATACCCGTTTTATCATCAATAACGCGGTCGCCAGCATGGGGTATGGGCTTCCTGCCGCCATCGGCCTGTGTGTCGCGGGCGGCAGGCGGGATACGGTATGCCTGGAGGGAGACGGCAGTATCATGATGAACCTGCAGGAACTGCAGACGGTCATCACCAATAAGCTTCCTGTCAAGCTGTTTCTGGTCAACAATCAGGGTTATCACAGCATCCGGCAGACGCAGAACAATTTGTTTGGGGAGCATACGAAAGTGGGGATCGGGCCGGAGAGCGGCGATCTTTCCTTTCCGGAGTTTTCCCGGATCGCGGAGGCCTTTGGCTTTCCTTATTTCTGCGCGCACAGCAATGAACAGATGATGGAGGCGGTCCACAGGACGCTGGCGCAGCCGGGGCCTGTGTTCTGCGAGATCTTTACGGATACGAAGCAGGTGTGGGAGCCAAAGAGCGCGACGAAGCGGCTGCCGGACGGCAGGCTTGTGAGCCCGCCGCTGGAGGATCTTGCGCCCTTCCTGGACAGGAAGGAGCTGTTGGAAAACCTGTATATCACGCCGTTGGAGGAATGAGGGGAAGATGAACTGGTTCGACTTTTACAAAGGGAAAAAAGTGCTGGTGACCGGACATACGGGCTTTAAGGGGACCTGGATGACAGCCCTGCTCCTTCGGGCCGGAGCGGAGGTGACGGGCTACGCGCTGGAACCGGAGCATGGGCCGAATGCGTTTGAATTATGTGAATTTTCTGGAAAATTCAGCAATATTATCGGAGATATCAGAGATATTGAGAAGCTAAAAGCGACTTTTCAGAAAACGAGACCGGAAATCGTCATCCATATGGCGGCGCAGCCCATTGTCCGGGAATCTTACCGTTCTCCGGTGTATACCTACGAGGTCAACGTGATGGGAACGGTAAATGTGATGGAATGTGTCAGATTGTGCGATTCAGTACGTTCCGTCGTGAATGTGACGACGGATAAGGTATATAAGAACCGGGAGTGGTGCTGGGGCTATCGGGAGAATGAGGAGCTGAACGGTTTTGACCCATATTCCAACTCCAAGTCCTGTTCGGAGCTGGTGACCTCCTGCTACCGGGATTCCTTCCTGAAAGCGGCAGGCGTGGCGGTGTCCACGGCGCGCGCGGGCAATGTGATCGGGGGAGGAGACTTCGCTGCCGACCGGATCATGCCGGATTGCGTGCGCGCGGTGGAAGCGGGGAAGGATATCCTGGTCAGGAATCCCGGATCCATCCGTCCCTACCAGCATGTGCTGGAGCCGGTGGCCGCTTATCTCCGTCTGGCGGCGGCTCAGTATGAAAACGGAGATTTCGCGGGAAGCTATAATGTGGGGCCGGAAGAAGCGGATTGCCTGACGACCGGGGAACTGGTGGAGCTTTTTTGTGACAAGTGGGAGGAGCAGACCGGATGCCGGCCGGTATGGACGGACGGAAGGGAAAAGGACGCGCCGCATGAAGCGGGATACCTGAAGCTGGACTGCTCCAGCATCAAGGAAAGGCTGGGATGGCGTCCTGTCTGGAATATGGAACGGACGATGGAGATGCTGACGGAGTGGTATGCGTGCTATCTGGCCCATGGGGATATCCGGGCATGCATGGAACGCCAGATATCGGAATTCCTTCAGGACAGCCTGTAGGGGAGAGGCCGCGGCGGGGCGGCGACGCAGGAACCGCCGCGGCCGTTTGTCTGAAAATGGAGAAAAATGTCCGTTCCGGTAGTCAGGCCTTCGCTTTTGTGATATATTGTATTTTATAAACGCTGGCAAGCGGCAGTATTTCAGATGACTGGAGCGATAAGTGCATGAAAGTGGTTATTCTTGCCGGAGGCTCCCGGAGCACGATCAGCGATGAGAGGGAAGGCATCCCCAAGCCGATGCTGGAGATCGGAGAGAAGCCTCTGCTGTGGCATATCATGAAGCAGTACAGTTATTTCGGTTTTCATGATTTTGTGGTCTGCGGCGGATATAAGGTAAATACGATCAAGAATTATTTCCGGGATTATTATATTTATCAGTCGGATATCACCGTCGATCTCGCGACGAACCAGATTGACGTCCACAGGAAGGTGACGGAGGACTGGAAGGTTACCGTAATGGATACGGGGCTGTACGCGACGACGGGACAGAGGGTGAGCCGCGCCAGGAAATATCTCGATGAAGATATGTTCCTGGTGACCTATGGGGACTGCCTGTCCAATATTAATGTCCGTGATATGGTTTCATTTGCTGAAAAACAGGATAAGCTGATCACCATGGCGGTTGCCTGCCCGACCGGGCGCAACAACGTGGTCGGCGTGGGAGAAGGGGATGTGCTGGAAACCATGAATCCATCCCTGGGAGGAAGCGTCAACGCGTGGACCAACGCCTGTACCTATGTGTTCCGGAAAAAGATCTTCCGGTTTCTGAACGGCAGCTATGAGCTGGACAAGCAGCTCCTTCCGGAGCTGGCGGAAAAAAAGCAGATCGCGGTATACAGGCATCATGGCTTCTGGTGCCCTGTGGAGACCATGCGGGACAAGGTGGACCTGGAGAACCGGTGGAACGCGGGGATCGCGCCGTGGAAGGTGTGGATGGAATGAAAGTGGTAATCCTGGCGGGCGGCATGGGGACGAGGATCAGCGAGGAATCGCGCTTTAAGCCCAAGCCGATGGTGGAAATAGGAGACAGACCGATCTTATGGCATATCATGAAGTGGTATGCCTCTTTTGGCTTCCAGGAGTTTGTCATCTGCTGCGGGTATAAAGGCCATGTGATCAAGGACTATTTCCTGAATTACAGCGCCTATCAGGGAGACGGGATTTATGACCTGAATACGGACGGCGACGGGACATACGGCTGCAGGGATGCCGGAAAGGACAGGGAACGCTGGAAGGTGACGCTTGCCAATACCGGCCGTCTGACGAAGACGGCGGGAAGGCTCCTCCGGGTACGGGAATATCTGGAAGGGGAACCGTTCATGCTCACCTATGGGGACGGCGTGGCGGATGTGGATCTGGACAGGCTTCTCGCATGCCACAGGGCGGGTGGGAGACTTGCGACCATCACAACTACACAGCCGGAAGGGCGCTTCGGTACCGTCCGGATGGAGCCGGACGGCAGGGTGGATAGCTTCCGGGAGAAGGCGAGACGGGACCAGTCCTGGGTCAATATCGGTTTCATGGTGATGGAACCCGGCGTCTTCGATTATCTGGGGGACGGAAGCCAGATGCTGGAAGACGAGCCCTTTGAACGGCTGGCCGCGGCCGGAGAGATGGACGCGTACCGGCATGAGGGCTTCTGGGCTCCCATGGACACGCTGCGGGACAAGGAGTGTCTGGAAGAACTATGGGCGCAGGGCCAGGCGCCATGGAAGAGGTGAAGCGATGTTTGAAGGAATGAAGGAAGAGCAGGCCAGGAAACAGATCCTGGATCTGGTAAAAATATACTGTGAGAAATATCATGAACAGAAAAAGCCTTTTGCGCAAGGGCAGAGGATCCCCTATGCGGGAAGAGTATACGACAGCCGGGAAATGACCGCGCTGGTGGACAGCGCGCTGGAATTCTGGCTGACCTCCGGCAGATATACCGAGCGGTTTGAACGCGGGCTGGCGGAGTACCTCGGCATCCGTTACTGCTCACTGGTAAACTCCGGCTCCTCCGCCAATCTTCTGGCCTTTATGGCGCTGACCTCACCGCTTTTGGGAGACAGAAGGATCCGCCGGGGGGACGAGGTGATCACCGTCGCCGCCGGTTTTCCCACAACGGTATCGCCCATCGTACAGTTCGGCGCGGTTCCCGTATTTGTGGACGTGACGATCCCGGAATACAATCTGGACCCTTCCATACTGGAGAAAGCGCTGTCGCCCCGGACGAAGGCCGTGATGGCGGCCCATACCCTGGGAAACCCCTTTGACCTGAAGACGGTCCGGGAATTCTGCGACAGGCACGGCCTGTGGCTGATCGAAGATAACTGCGACGCGCTCGGTTCCGTCTACGAGCTGGACGGAGAGCGCCGTCTTACCGGAACCATCGGGGACATCGGAACCTCCAGCTTTTATCCGCCCCATCATATGACGATGGGCGAAGGCGGCGCGGTGTATACAAATGATCCGCTCCTGAACAAATGCATCCGTTCCTTCCGGGACTGGGGAAGAGACTGCGTGTGCGCGTCGGGACAGGACAACCGCTGCGGCCACCGTTTTGACGGACAGTACGGAGAGCTCCCTGCCGGATACGATCATAAATATGTATATTCCCATCTGGGCTATAACCTGAAGGCGACGGACCTGCAGGCTGCGGTCGGCTGCGCGCAGCTGGAGAAGCTCCCGGAATTCTCCGCGCTCCGAAGAGAGCACTTCGCTTTCCTGAAAAAAGAACTGGCCTGCCTGGAAGATTCTTTCCTGCTGCCAAAGGCCAGCGAGCACGCGGATCCCAGCTGGTTCGGCTTCCCCCTGACCTGCCGGGAAGGGATCAGCCGCAGCCATGTGGTGGCCTGCCTGGAGAAGAACAACATCCAGACCCGCATGCTCTTCGCCGGGAACCTGACCAGACATCCCTGCTTTGATGAGATGCGAAGGACGAAGGAGGGCTTTCGCGTGGCCGGAGGCCTGGAGAACACGGACCGGATCATGAACGATACCTTCTGGATCGGCGTGTATCCGGGAATGACGGAAGAGATGCTGGCCTTTATGGCGAAGGTGCTGAAGGAAGCGGTTGGGAAATAAGTTCTGTGACATGGGGTGAATGAAAGGAAAACGGGATGTCAAAAAAAAGGGAATATCAGATTAAAAGTATTCATGTTTTTGGATGCTGCCTGTTTTTGGGAATTTGTATTTTACTCCCATATATTATTCAGTCAGGAGGATTCCTGACTTTTGTGAATGATTATAATTATCAGCAGATCCCATTTAATATGTATTGTATAGAAGCCATAAGAAGCGGGAATGTGCTTTGGGATTGGAATACAGATTTAGGAGGGAGTTTTGTAGGCAATTATGCTTTTTATACATTGGGAAGCCCTTTCTTTTGGCTGATTTCCCTGTTTCCCTCTGAAATGGTGCCATATCTTTTAGGGCCAGTTTTGGCATTAAAATGTGCTGTTGCGGGACTTACGGCTTTTTGGTATGTGAGGCGCTATACAGAGAAAAGCTGTTATGCTTTACTGGGAGCCATTCTATATGCATTTTCCGGATTCCAGGCGGGAAATCTGTTGTTTAACCATTTTCATGATGCAGTGGCATTTTTCCCTCTTCTTTTAATCGGATTAGATAAACTGACAGAAGAGAGAAAGAAAGGTGTTTTCGCACTCACAGTTGCATTGAATGCGACAACAAATTTTTTCTTTTTTGCCGGAGAAGTAGTCTTTTTGGGAATATATTATTTTTTAAAAATTGTATGGAATGACAGGAAAAAGATCAGAATGATCGGAAGTTGTATGTTGGAAGGGATGATCGGAACAGGATTATCTTGTTTTATTTTTTATCCGGCTTTGTTGTTTACTTTAAATAATCCCCGAGTTTCTTCGCATCTTTCACTTGGCTCGTATTTCATTTTTGAATTTGAGCATTATATTCGGTTGCTGAAAGCAATTTTATTGCCGATGGAAGCAATGACATCTGCATCAACAGTGGATGTATATGTTTTTTCTTCCACATCTCTTTATTTGCCAATGGTTGGGATCGTTCTGGCAATATGTTTTTTTATCGGAGACAAAAGCGACAGGTGGATAAAAAGGATTTTAACCGTTTGTACAGTCATCATAGTTATTCCTGCCCTAAATAGTATATTTTATGCGTTTAATTCTTCTTATGCATACTATACCAGATGGCTTTATATGCCTGTTCTGATTCTTTGCCTTGCTTCGGTTAAAGGGCTGGAAATAGAAAGAATGCCGCTGAAAAAAATTGGACTTTTGTTAGGGAGTCTGTTTGTCCTGCTCATAGTGCTCTTGGTGAACCCTTTTGGAAAAGGAACTTATATCCTTCATAAATTTAGAACGTT
>DWUW01000131.1 GCA_019120525.1 Candidatus Eisenbergiella stercorigallinarum
TCTGTACGACCGCCGCAGGCAGGCGGTGTACCTGGTCCGGGACCGGATCGGGAAGAAGCCCCTTTATTACTGGCTGGACGGGGAAAATCTTGTCTTTGGCTCCGAACTGAAGCCGATCATGGCCTGCCCCGGCTTTTCCGGCAGGATCCGGAGCGAGGTGCTGCCGCGCTTCCTTTTTCAGCAGTACATCAACGCCCCGGATACCATTTTTGAGGAGGTATACAAGGTAGAGCCCGGAGGGATCCTGCGCTTCAGCCTGGACCCGGACGCGGCTTATGCGGCGGACGCGCCGGAATACGCGGAAAATGTGACCAGGAAGGACCGGGGAAACGGCCGCCGGGTGAGAAAGTGGAAATACTGGGATATCAAAAAGGTGTACCGGGAGTGCTGCCTGGAACCGGTGACGGATTATGGACAGGCGAAGGAGGAACTGAAAGAGCTCCTGAAAAAGGCGGTTTCCAGACGGATGATCGCCGATGTGCCTCTGGGAAGCTTTTTGAGCGGCGGATATGATTCTTCCCTGGTCACCGCCATGGCGCAGGAATGCTCCAGGACTCCGGTGAAGACCTTTTCCATCGGTTTTACGGAGGAGCGCTATAATGAGGCAAAGTATGCGAAGGCGGTGGCGCAATACCTGGGGACGGACCACACGGAACTGATCATTGACGAGCCGGAGATGCTCCGGCTGGTGGAAAGCATCCCGCAATATTACGACGAACCCTTCGCGGACAGCTCCCAGATCGCCACCATGCTGGTCTCCGGCCTGGCGAAGGAACGGGTGACCGCAGCGCTTTCCGGCGACGGCGGGGATGAATTTTACTGCGGCTATAATCTGTATGAAAAGCTGGCGGCGGCGCAGCGGCTGGATCCGGCGGGCGCCCTGGTAAACGGTGTGCTTGGCCTGGCGCCGTTCCGGCAGAGCGGGCTTTTGGAGAAGCTGCCCTTCCGGGTGCGTTCCATCGCGAAGAACCGGGATCCGGAGCTGAAGACCCAGCTGGCGTCGGAAGATTACCTTGCCGCGGCGCAGCGGATGGTCCCGGGCGCCGCCTTAAACTGCAGGTATCCGGCCGAAAGCCGTTACGGCGTGGAGAACTGGCAGATCCGGCGGATGCTTCTGGACATGGATACCTACCTGCCGGGAGACATCCTCTGCAAGGTGGACCGGGCTTCCATGAAATATTCCCTGGAGGCGAGATGCCCCATTCTGGACCGGGACGTGATGGAATATTCCTTCCGTCTGCCGCATCGCTTTAAGTATGATAAGGGGATGAAAAAAAAGATCCTGAAAGAGATCGCGTGGGACTATATCCCGAAAGAGCTGCTGGAACGGCCGAAGACAGGCTTTGCCGTACCTCTGGACAAGTGGCTGAGAGGGCCGCTGCGGGAACAGCTCTGTTCCTTCGCGGACCGGGCTTTTCTGGCGCGGCAGGGGATCTTTGACGCGGATTATGTGAACGGGCTGCTGGAGCGGTATCTGAGGACAGGAGACGCGGGGCCTTCCACGGGAGCCAATTTTTCCCGGGTGGTCTGGTCGTTTTTCATATTCCAGCAGTGGTACGCAAGGTACAAAGGAGAGTAACAGAAGGAATGACAAAAAAGCAGCTGTTCCAGGCAGTGATCTTTATCGCCGGATTTTTCCTGGTCCTGATCCATCTGACCTATTGCCTGAGGACCAACGGTTCGGTAAAGGACCGGTTTGTGGGCTTCTACGCGGAGCCGGAAAATACCATCGATGTGATCATGATCGGCTCCAGCCCGGTCTTTCCCTATTACGCGGCGCCCAAGCTGTGGGGGGATTACGGCATAACGGCCTATCCCTTGTCCACCAATCTGCAGCGGCCGAAGGCCGCGATGCACCTGATCCGGGAAGCGGAAAAGACCCAGGATCCCGAGCTTTATATTTTTGAAATGCGCATGTACCTGGCGGCGGATGAGGACCTGACACAGAATATGGCCTATACCAGGGGCGTGACGGATAATATGAAATATTCCCTGAACCGGATCCGTACCATCAACGATATGGTGGACGAGGACGGGCCGGAGAAGCGTTATACCTTCTATTTTGATATTTTCAAGTATCACTCCAACTGGAAGACGCTGGTGCTCCCAAGCCAGCTCGCCACCTTCCGTTATGAGAAAAAGGATCCCCTGAAGGGACATGTGATCAATGACGAGGTGGGCCCGAGCCAGATCGCGGATTATTCCGGGGTGACCAGGAGACAGGCCATCCCCGCGGACGAGGAAGCGGTGCTCCTGGAACTGCTTGACTGGCTGAAGGAAAACGGGAAGGACGCGCTTTTCATCGTTTCGCCCTATACCATGACCGAAGAGCGGCAGGCCCAGTACAATTATATTTCCGATCTGATCGAACCCTACGGATATCCTTTCCTGAACCTGAACGATCACTATGAAGAGATCGGCATTGATTTTGAAACGGACTTCTATGATTACGGCGGACATGCCAACGCCTTTGGGGCGGAGAAGACGACGGCCTTCCTGGGAAACTATCTGAATGAGCACTATTCCCTGCCGGATAAGCGGGGACAGGAGGGCTATGAGGATTGGGACAAAGCCTGGGAACGGTGGCAGGCGCAGACACAGGAAGCGCAGGAGACCATCCTGGAACGGATAGAGAAGAAGGATTTCAAGATCCTGGAAGAGGAGTAGATATGCTGGAGAACATCAGAAAATTAAACCATATCCTGAGCAGCTCCCAGAAAAAGGCGGTCGTAGGCCTCGGCGTCATGATCCTGATCGGAGGCATCCTGGAAACCGTCGGGATCTCCGCCATCCTCCCTCTGGTACAGGCTGTCATCGACAGAGAAGGGATGCTGGAAAATGAAACGGTGCATACGGTGCTGGGCTGGTTCGGCTTTGTGCTGACGGAGGAGAATTTCAACCAGTTCATCCTGATGCTCCTGGGCCTGATCATCGGCATTATCGCGGTGAAAAATCTGTTCATCCTGGTCCTTACCTATGTACAGGCCCGTTTCGTCAACAACAATCAGTTCCGGACCGTCAGCTACATGCTGGAGGAATATCTGAACCGTCCTTATGAATTCTATCTGAACGCGGACATACCAACGGTATTCCGGCTGGTTGACAGCGATGTGCCGAAGGTGTTCACGATCCTGATGGAGTATATCCAGCTTGCCAGCGAGGCGGTGGTCGCGCTGTTCATCTGCGTCTTCCTGCTGGTGGTGGATCCTTTTATGACGCTGGTCATCGGCGGCATCCTGGTCGTCATGACGTTTCTGATCATACGGGTGATGAAGCCCACCCTGAACGCCATGGGCTTAAAGTCCCAGCGGGTACAGAGCCGGATGGGAAAATGGCGCCTGCAGTCCATCTACGGCATCAAGGATGTGAAGATCCTGCACAGGGAAGCCTTTTTCGCGAAAAATTTCCGGAAGTATTCCCAGATCGCCGGAGAAGTGACCAGCAAATACGCGGTGCTCAACAACATCCCCAGGCTGCTTCTGGAAACCATCTGTATGTCGGCGATCCTTGGCTATATCGCGGTCTTCATTGTTTCCGGAGGAAACATGACGGAAATGATCGCCCAGATCGCAGCCTTTGGCTACGCGGCGACCAGGCTGATCCCCAGTGTGAACCGGGTCAACGGGCACATGACCAATATCGCTTTTTTCCAGCCCTCGCTGGATTATGTGTATGAAAATGTGGATTTCAGCGATTATACAAAATATGGGGAATATCAGAGTAAGGAAGACCCGGATGCCCCTCCCATCCCGGTCGAGGGCGAGATATGCCTGAACCATATCGATTATACCTATCCCCATTCCAGCCGTCCGGTACTGAAGGACGCCATGATGCGGATCCCCATCGGGAAATCCGTGGGCGTGATGGGGCCTTCCGGCGCGGGCAAGACCACGGCCATCGATATCCTGATGGGCCTTCTGAAGGTGCAGAACGGTACGATCACCTGCGGGGGCAGGAATGTGTTTGACAACTATCCTTCCTGGCTTTCCAACATCGGCTACATTCCCCAGTCCATTTTCCTGACGGACGATCCCCTGCGGGAGAATATCGCCTTCGGCGTGGAGCCGGACCAGATCGACGACGAACGGGTATGGGCGGTGCTGGAAGAGGCCCAGATGAAGGAATTTGTGGAGCAGATGCCGGAAGGGCTGAACACCAGCGTGGGAGACAGGGGCGTGCGTCTGTCCGGCGGCCAGCGCCAGAGGATCGGCATCGCCAGGGCGCTGTACCATAACCCGGAGATCCTGGTCTTCGACGAAGCCACATCCGCGCTGGATACGGATACGGAAACGGCGATCATGGAGGCCATCGAAAGCTTCCACGGCCGCAAGACCATGATCATCATTGCCCACAGATTGCGGACCATAGAGAATTGTGATATCATCTACAATGTGGATCAGTGCAGGATTACGATGACAAAGGGCAGTCTGGAATGATAGGAACGGAATTTCTGAAGGGGCAGGGGCTGGGAAACCAGCTGTTCTGCTATATAACGGCGAGATGCATCGCAAAGGAGCGCGGCTGTGCCTTCGGCACTGCCGGGCAGGAGCAGCTTGCGGTAAACATCCACAGCAAAAAGGGCATGTACTTCATGGACCTGGATCTGGGGGAACGGATCCCGGATGAGATGGTGCCGGGAAAGGAAGCGGGCGCGGCAGGCGCTCCGGCGGAATCCGGGCAGCCGGTTTCCGGGCCGGTATTATCCGGGCAGCCTGCCCGCCGTCTGCGCAGGTATGAGGAAAAGGAACTTCGGATTTACCAGAGCACGTCTTTTCACGACATGGAGCACGGGTGCTACGTGGCGGGGGCGGACGAAAATCTGCACAGCCTGCCGGACGACACGCTGATCTACGGCAATATGCAGGCGGAGAGCTATTTTTCCAGGTACCGGGCAGAGATCCGGGAGTGGCTCCGGGTAAAGCCGGAATACGACACCCATGAATTTACCCGGGATAATCTGTGTATCCTGAATGTGAGGGGCGGGGAATACGCCGGAAACCCGGAGCTGTATCTGGAGCGCCGCTACTGGATGCATGCCATGAAAAATATGCGCAGGATCCGGAAGGACATGGAATTCATCATTGTGACGGATGACCCGGAGGCGGCTCGAAAGCTGCTGCCCGGGCTTGCGGTTTATCATTCTGACCTGGACAGGGACTATGTGATGCTCAAAAACGCGGTATATCTGATCCTGTCCAATTCCAGCTTCGCCTTTTTCCCGGCTT
>DWUW01000132.1 GCA_019120525.1 Candidatus Eisenbergiella stercorigallinarum
GGAAATATCCCATGAGGTTGGGGATGGAAAAAATTTCTCTTTTGTCTATTCCGTTTTTCATTCTCTTTTGTCTCCTCCTCGTTCTTCGCCGCCGTCTTTTCCTCTCATTATAGCACCCTTTTTCCCTTGACGCACTGTTTTTGCTGTGCTATTCTTTTTTCACAAAAAGGCGTTGAAAGGAAACAGTAAGCATTTCGGAAGCTGCAGAGAGAAGGCGGCCGGTGAAAGCCTTTGCCGAAGAAGTGCCGAACCCCTCCCGGAGCCGTGGGCCGAAACCGTCCCAGGACGGAAAGTAAGCTTCACCGGGTTCTCCCGTCACAGAGAACGGTATCGGGCCCAAAAGTCCTGTACCATGAGCGCGGAAAGGTTTTGAGAAATGCTTCCATGGAATGTTTCCGAATTCAGGTGGTACCGCGGATCGTCCAGTCCGCCCTGAACATGTCCGGCCCTGAGCTTCAGGGAAGAGATGTTCAGGGCGTTTTTGTTTCTTATCTATTTTACAGGGCCGTCTGCGCCGGAGCGTCACAGCCGCCCCTTTTAACAGGAGGAAGCCGTATCCCGGTTCCTCTTTGCGACGCTCCGGAAAGGAGAAAATTTTATGAAGCTTTCAAAACTGGTCGGCGACCGTTTCAAAGAAACGCCGTCGGACTGCGTGGCGGCAAGCCACGCGCTCATGCTGCGGGGAGGCTACATGAAATATGTGGCAAACGGCATCTATTCTTCTCTCCCGCCGCTGAAGCGGATCACAAAGAAAATCGAGGAGATCATCCGGGAGGAAATGGACGCCCTGGAGGGGCAGGAGGTTTCCTTTCCCGTTGCGCTGCCCGCTTCCCTCTGGGAGGAGTCCGGCAGGTATGCGTCCGTCGGCAGTGAGCTTCTGCGGTTCACGGACCGAAACGGCGCGAAAATGGTGCTGGGAATGACCCATGAGGAGGCCGCCGTCCAGCTGGTGCGGGAATACGCCTCCACCTACAGCCGCTATCCCTTCATGATCTATCAGATCCAGACCAAATTCCGGGATGAGGCCCGTCCCCGCGCAGGGCTGATCCGCGTCCGGGAATTCACCATGAAGGACGCCTATTCCTTCCACACCTCCCAGGAGGATCTGGAGAATTACTACGCGCGCTGCCTGCGGGCCTATCAGCGCATCTTCGCCCGGGCCGGCATTCCGGAAGTGGTCTGCGTGGCCTCGGATTCCGGCATGATGGGAGGAAATCTGTCCCATGAATTCATGCTGCTGACCCCTGCCGGAGAGGATTCCATCGTCCTGTGCCTGGAGTGCGGCTACAGCGCGAACATGGAAGCGGCGGAGTGCATTTATCATACGGAGGAAGGAAGCGCCGGCACCGGCTCCGCGCCTTCCGCTCTCCTTCCCGTGGAAACGCCCGGCGTGCACACCATAGAGGAGCTTGCGGATTTCCTGCATATCGCGCCTTCTTCTACCTGCAAGGCCGTAGTCTATCAGAAAAACCGGGACGATTCCTATGTGGTTCTGTTCCTGCGCGGCGACCTTGAGGTGAACGAGGCGAAGCTGACCTCCTTCCTTGGGGAAGACATCCATCCGGCCGTCATTACGGAAGAAAGCGGCCTGCAGGCCGGATTCATCGGGCCTGTTTCTCTGCGGGGGCCGGAAGGGACCACGGTTCTGTTCGACCGTTCCCTGGAGGGACTTTCCGGTCTTGCCTGCGGCGCGAACAGGGAGGGCTGGCACATGACCGGGCTGGATCTGAAGCGGGACTGCCCGGACGCTGTCTATCGGGATTTTGCCAAAGCCTCTGCCGGCGGCATCTGCCCGGTCTGCGGCAGGCGGAGCCTGACCATTTCCCGAGGCATCGAGGTGGGAAACATTTTTCAGCTGGGCGACAAGTATACCCGTTCCATGCACATGCAGTATGTGGATGAAAAGGGAAACAGCCACACTCCCATCATGGGCTGCTACGGCATCGGCGTAGGCAGGCTTGCCGCCTCCGTCTGCGAGGCAAAGCACGATGATTACGGCCCCGTCTGGCCCATCAGCATCGCGCCCTGGCAGGTGCATCTGTGCTGCATGAGAGGGGACAACGCCGAGGTGCGCGCCCAGGCGGACCGCCTGTATGAGGCGCTGCAGAAGGCCGGCGTGGAGGTGCTCTACGACGACAGAAATGTGAGCGCGGGCGTCATGTTCTCCGACGCGGACCTGCTCGGCGTTCCTGTCCGTCTGGTGGCAAGCCCCAGGAATCGGAAGGAAGGCTGCGTGGAGCTGTCCCTGCGGGGCGACAGGGCCAGCACGGTGAAACTTCCGGAAGAGACCGCCGTGGACAGCGTCCTTGCTAAAATCAGAGAGCTGGCAGAAGCGCTGGAAGCAAAGGTGCCGGAGCGCATCTAGGCAGACGGATTCCAACATCTGCAGCGCATCAGGGGGCAGGCTACCGTCAGACAGTCTGCCCCCTGATATTTGGCTCCGGCACCCGCGGGCCGTCCCGGACTTAACGGGCCAGGATCTCACATCCGTCCTCCGTGACGAGGACCATGGTTTCCCACTGCGCGGAGGGCTTTCCATCCTCCGTATAGATGGTCCATCCGTTGCTGTCATCCACATAAATCTCCGGGGTTCCCATGTTGATCATGGGCTCGATGGTAAAAATCATGCCCGGAACCATCAGCGTTTCCGTCCCGGCCGGAGCCACGTAGCTGACAAAAGGATCCTCATGAAATTCCAGTCCCACTCCGTGGCCGCCGATGTCGATGACCACGCTGTAGCCGTTTGCCTTCGCGTGACGGTTCACCGCGTCCGCCATATCTCCCAGAAACCGCCAGGGCTTCACCTGCCCGATTCCCTTCTCCATGCACTCCTTTGCCACCCGCACCAGCCGGAGATTTTCCTCCGACACATTTCCGATGCAGAACATGCGGGAGGAATCCCCGTAATACCCATTATAAATGGTGGAAACATCCACATTGATGATATCGCCGTCCTTCAGCACATCCGTTTCGCTTGGAATGCCGTGGCACACCTGGCTGTTGATGGAGGTGCACACGCTTTTCGGAAAGCCCTCATACCCCAACGGCGCCGGAATGCCTCCAAGCTCTCTGGTCTTCGTATCCACCAGCCGGTCGATTTCCGCCGTGGTCATCCCCTCCCGGATGTGCTCCGCCACATAGTCCAGCACCAGCGTGTTGATCCTGCCGCTCTCCCGGATGCCCGCGATCTGCTCCGGGTTTTTGATCATGTCATGGGTGGGCACCATGTGGCCCTCCAGTTCAAAATGATGAATCTTCTCGTCAAACGCTTCATGGCACTGCTTGTATTTTCTGCCGCTTCCGCACCAGCAGTGATCGTTTCTTCCCAGTTTTTCCATTTTTGTCGTCCTTTCCTTTCTGCCTTAACGGTTTATGTATGCCGTCATCCCTTCCCCTGCTCCGCGATCTTCGCCGCCAGCTCCTCCAGATACATCCACCGTTCCATTTTTTCCTCCAGAGCGGCCTCCAGCTCTGCCTTCTCTGCCATGAGCTGGTTCAGCTTCACGAAGTCGCTGGCAGAAGCCTCGATATCCTGTTCAAGGGTGCTGATCCTCTCCTCCAGCGCCGCCATATCGGCCTCGATGGTCTCGTAGTCCTTCTGCTCCTTATAGGAGAACTTCAGCTTCTGCGGCCCGCGGACACGCTGTCCCTTTTCCGCCACAGGAATATCCGGCTTCCCGCAGCTCCCCCGCTTTTCTTCCTGACTCTCCTTCTCCTCTTCCTCCGCTGCCTTTCGCGCCGCGTAGTCCGTATATCCGCCCTCATACTGACGCAGCCTGCCGTCCTCCTCAAAGGCGAAGATCCGCTTCATCGTACGGTCCAGGAAATAACGGTCGTGGGAGACGGTCACCACGATTCCTTCAAAGCGATCCAGGTAGTCCTCCAGGATCGTCAGCGTGGCGATGTCCAGATTGTTGGTGGGCTCGTCCAGCAGCAGAAAATTGGGGGAGGACGCCAGCACGCGCAGAAGGTTCAGGCGCTTTTTCTCCCCGCCGGAAAGCTTTCCGATGGGGCTGTACTGCTTATCCGGCAGAAAAAGGAATCGTTCCAGCATGGCCGACGCGGACAGTACGCCGTCCGTCGTCTGTATATATTCTGCGGTGTCCTTCACATAATCGATAACCCTCTGCTTCGGATCCATATAAGAAAGATCGGTCATCGCTCCCGGCGCATCCGTACTCTGCCCTCTGAAAGCATCCACGCTCTGCCCTCCGGAAACGTCCGTCTGCTGCTTCCTGGAAGCGATCTCCTGGGCATAATATCCCATTTTTACAGTCTGGCCGACCACCACCTGGCCGGAATCCGGCGGAAGGAGACCGGCGATGATCTTCATCAGCGTGGTTTTTCCACAGCCGTTGGGGCCGATAAATCCCACCCGGTCCCCCTTCAGGAAAATATAGTTAAAATCGTCGATCAGCTTCTTTTCTCCGTAGCTTTTGCAGACAGAGATAAGCTCCACCGTGGTTCTCCCCATTCTCGAAGAAATGGAACCAAGCTCCACACTGGAATCCCGTACGGGGGCCTGCCGGTCCCGCAGCTCCTCAAACCTCTGAATATGCGCCTTCTGCTTGGTGGAACGGGCCCTGGCCCCCCGGCGGATCCATTCCAGCTCCACGCGCAGGATGGACTGGCGCTTGCGCTCGCTCGCCTCCTCCATCTCCTGACGCTGTGTTTTTAATTCCAGGAAACCGGAATAATTCGCCTGATAGCTGTAGATGGTTCCCTTGTCAATCTCCACGATCCGATTGGCCACGCTGTCCAGAAAATAGCGGTCATGGGTCACCATGACCAGCGCCCCCTTCCATTTTTTCAGATAATCCTCCAGCCAGTCGGCCATCTCATTGTCCAGATGGTTGGTGGGCTCGTCCAGCAGCAGGATATCCGCCGGGGCCAGGAGCGCCGAGATCAGCGCCAGCCGTTTTCTCTGGCCGCCGGAAAGCTGGCCCGCGGGCTGCGCAAAGTCCCGAATCCCAAGCCGGGTCATCATCGCCTTCGCGTCGCTCTCAATGGTCCACCGGTTCTCCTCCGTCACATTGCCCGCCAGCACGCAGTCCAGGCAGGACATCTCCGGGTCAAATTCCGGATGCTGAGGGAGGTAGCGGATCACCGCATGGTTGGCCGTCGTGATGGTTCCCTCATCCGGCTCCTCCAGTCCGGCCATCATTCTTAAAAGCGTGGTCTTTCCGGTTCCGTTGATGCCGATGACGCCCACCATTTCTCCCTCCTGCAGGGAAAAGGACGCGTTGTCGAACAATTTGTGATCGGTGAAGGATTTTGTGATTTTCTCTATGTTGATCAGATTCATTGACGTACCTCTTTGATCGCGTTTTTTATCCAACCATTCATTATACACGCAAAAAAGAAAGCAGTCATCTTTTTTCGACTGCTTTCCCTGATTCCCCTTCCCTAAACTTCGACATAGGTTCCCAGATAATCCGCTGATACAAATCCATCCGGCGAAATATTTTTATCGGCAAAGCTCGTAAAATCTACCGTTACCCATGCCCCATTGACAAAGCATTCGTTCCACTGGTGCCCTCCTCCGGACCTGGTGCCTGCTACCATGCGCGTAGGGATTCCTTCGGCGTTTAAAAGGATATACGCAGCCATGGAATAATGGACACAGATCGCGTGCCCACTGACCAGAGCGTCCGGGTAAGTCATTTTCATATAATCGTAATCATATTGAAAGCCGCTCCTTACGCGGGAACAGGTATTTCTGATCGCGGTAAGCGGATCCGCATCCACTGAAAGCCCGAATTTATTGATCGTAGCGGTAATGACAGCCGCCCTGTAATCGCTGACCGGCGTTTCCAGATAGGTGTTCCGGTCTCCCTCATACCAGACCGTCCCCTGCGTATTCGCCAGAAACAGATCATAGGAATTCCTGTAGTACCGCACAAAGGCCTCCCGGTCTTCGCTGGATTTCAGCGTAATTGTCTCACCGGCCTCAAACGCCGGACATAAAGAACGGTAACGTTTCTGATCCTCCGTTTCCGCAAGAGAGGCAACCTGATCTACATAAGTGGTATAATCTATGACCATCTCCTGCCCGCTTGGCGCCGGAACCGCAGCCGCTTCCGAAGCATACAGATCCAGCGGCCGCGCTCCGCCGGATATCATGATTACAACAGTTCCTATGACAGCGGCAATTTTTTT
Organism: Candidatus Eisenbergiella stercorigallinarum; assembly: GCA_019120525.1. Taxonomy (GTDB): domain Bacteria; phylum Bacillota; class Clostridia; order Lachnospirales; family Lachnospiraceae; genus Eisenbergiella; species Eisenbergiella stercorigallinarum. Next base: position 6,160 of record DWUW01000132.1, read on the forward strand.
CATTTTTTTCAAAAAATCCCCCTCCTTTTTATCGATGTACGAAAATAATTGTACGAAATATCACACACTTCCATCTCACCGGATATCCCGTCTTTTGCTGTACCATTTTCATTATACGCCGTTTCCGGCCATCTGAAAAGAGACTGTTGATTCTTAAGTTTCCTTTAATTCCGCGCGAAATTTCCTTCCGCACCTGTTTTCTTTCCTTCTTTTCTGGTATAGTTGTTTCAGAAAGGCGCATCGCGTGCGCCCAACTGCTGATGCGGCTGTCCGGCATCCGGGCCGGAGCGCCGTCTTTCAAGGGAGGAACCGTTTATGAAGAAAAATCTCATTTCAAAAACAGCCGCCGCATTATTCCTCTGCGCGGCTCTTACACTGACCGCCTGCCAGGCGCAGCCCGCCGAAGAAACAGGAAGCACTGCCGAGGCGGCTTCGGAAGGAAGCGTCACGGTCAACAGCACGGAACAGGTTTCCGTGGTGCCGGACATTGCGGAGATCGTATATTCCATCCAGACGCAGGGTTCTGACGCCAAGACCTGCCAGGCGGACAACAGCGCGGCGGCCGACCAGGTTGTGGCTCTTCTGAACCAGCTTGGGGTTGCGGAGAATTCCATCCGGACCACCGGCTATTATCTGAATCCAATCTATGACTGGAGCGGCAGCATGCAGGTCCTGACCGGATATGAAGCGGTAACCACGCTGACCGTTTCCGACCTTCCCATGAATCAGGTAGGCGATATCCTGACGCAGTCCGTGGACGCCGGTGTCAACAACATCCAGTCCATCTCCTATCTGTCCAGCGAATACGACAAGGCCTATCAGGAGGCGCTTTCCCTTGCCGTCGCCGCCGCACGCACAAAAGCGGAGGCAATGGCACAGTCGGAAGGATATACGGTCGGAGAGATCCTTTCCATTCAGGAGACCGGCGGATATTCGGAAGCCCGTTACAATGACACCGTGCTGGTGGAGAGCACCATGAGCGCAGCGGCCGCGGATGAAAGCGTCAGCATCATGCCCGGCGAGCTGGATATCGAAGCCTCCGTGGTGGTGGAATTTGCCATACAGGCACAGTAAAGATCAGTAAACATACAGAAAGAACGGAGAACCTATGAAAATCGTAGTGATGGACGGTCAGGGCGGCCGGATGGGCGCCCTGCTCTGTGAAAAAATCAGAAAAAATCAGAAGGAGCTTCCCGTCGGGACAGAACTGACCGCCATCGGGACCAACAGCGCGGCTACGGCTGCCATGCTGAAGGCCGGGGCGGACTATGGCGCGACGGGAGAGAACCCGGTGCTGGTGGCCTGCCGGGACGCTGACTTCATCATCGGACCTCTCGGCATTCTGGCCGCTGACTCCCTGCTGGGCGAGGTCACTCCGGCCATGGCCGTCGCTGTCGGGAGCAGCAGGGCACAGAAGCTTCTGCTGCCGGTCAACCGCTGTAACCATCATGTGGTGGGCGTACAGGATTACTCCCTGACAGAACTGACCGAGGAAGCGGTACAGGACCTGCTTTCTCTCATCCGGGAGAAACAGGCCTGACCCTCCCTTACCCCTGTATCGCGTCCTTCATCTCCTTCACATATCGTCCTACATGCTCCGGCGCCTGCCTGCCGTATTGTTCCATCAGCTTCACAATGGCCGAGCCGACGATGACGCCGTCCGAAAGTTCCGCCATCCGGGCGGCCTGCTGCGGCGTGGAGATGCCGAAGCCGATGGCGCAGGGAAGCTCCGTACTGCGCCGGACGGCCTCCATGATGGAGGCAAGATCGGTTTTGATTTCGCTTCTCACGCCGGTCACTCCGAGAGAGGACACCAGATAGACGAAGCCCTCTGCCTCCCCGGCGATCCTTGCGATGCGGTTTTCAGAGGTGGGCGCGATGAGAGAGATCAGCTCCAGGCCAAAACGGCGGCAGAGGGGATGAAACTCTTCTTTTTCCTCGTAGGGAACGTCCGGCAGGATCAGCCCGTCCATGCCGATTTCCCGGCAGGCTTCAAGGAACCGCTCCGCTCCATAGGAAAACACCACGTTCGCATAGGTCATGAAAACCATGGGCACGCTCACGTCACGCCGCAGCTCCCTTACCATTTCAAAAATCCGATCCGTGGTGACGCCGCCCTTTAAGGCCCGCAGATTGGCCCCCTGGATCACAGGGCCTTCCGCCGTCGGGTCGGAAAATGGAATCCCCAGCTCGATCAGGTCGGCTCCGTTTTTTACCATTTCCCGGACTGCCGCCGCCGTGGTTTCCAGATCCGGATCCCCGCAGGTAATAAAGGCGATGAAGGCCTTTCCGTTTTCAAATGCTTTTCTTATTTTATTCATATAGATCTCCTTCTCCCCGATAGCGGGCGATCGCCGCGCAGTCCTTATCTCCTCTTCCTGAGATGGTGATGACCAGGATCTGATCCTTTTCCATCTGCGGGGCCAGCTTTCTGGCATGGGCCACGGCGTGGGCGGATTCAATGGCCGGAATGATGCCCTCCGTCCTTGCCAGATATTCAAAGGCGCAGACCGCCTCCTCATCCGTCACGGGCACGTATTCCGCCCGTCCGATATCGTGCAGGTAAGCGTGCTCCGGTCCGATGCCGGGGTAGTCCAGCCCGGCGGAAATGGAGTACACCGGCGCGATCTGGCCGTATTCGTCCTGGCAGAACCAGGATTTCATCCCGTGAAAAATGCCCACCCGGCCCGTATTCATGGTGGCGGCCGTTTCAAAGGTGTCGATTCCCCTTCCCGCCGCTTCCGCGCCGATCAGGCGCACTGAAAGGTCGTCAATGAAATGGTAAAAGCTTCCGATGGCGTTGGAGCCTCCGCCCACGCAGGCGATCACCGCGTCGGGAAGCCTCCCTTCCTTTTCCATGAGCTGTTCTTTGATCTCCTTCGAGATTACCGCCTGAAAATCCCGCACGATGGTGGGAAAAGGATGCGGCCCCATCACTGAACCCAGACAGTAATGGGTATCGCTGATCCGGGAGGTCCACTCCCGCATGGCTTCCGAAACCGCGTCCTTCAGGGTGGCCGTTCCGGTCGTGACCGGGATCACCTCGGCTCCCAGCAGGCGCATGCGGTAGACGTTGAGGGCCTGCCTTCTGGTGTCCTCCTCTCCCATGAAAACCACGCACTCCATTCCCATCAGCGCGGCCGCCGTGGCCGTCGCCACACCGTGCTGGCCCGCTCCCGTCTCCGCGATCAGGCGGGTTTTTCCCATTTTCTTCGCGAGAAGAGCCTGGCCCAGCACGTTGTTGATCTTGTGCGCGCCGGTGTGGTTCAGGTCCTCCCGCTTGAGATAGATCTTCGCGCCGCCAAGATCCTTCGTCATTTTTTCCGCAAAATAAAGCCGCGACGGCCTTCCCGCGTACTCATTCAGAAGCGTTGTGAGCTCCCGGTTGAATTCCGGATCCCTTTTGTATCTGTTATAAGCCTCTTCCAGCTCGATCACCGCATTCATCAGCGTCTCCGGAATATACTGCCCTCCGTAGCTGCCGAATCTTCCATTTGGATTTGTCATATTTCCTCTTTTCCTGCGGCTGAATGGCCGCATCATAATCCACGGAAATCGGCAAAGCCGATTTCCGCCTTTCTTACCTCAGCCGCGAACGCGGCCATTTTCTTTTCGTCCTTCACGCCGTCCGTTTCGATTCCGGAGCTGATGTCAAGCGCATAGGGGTGAAAACGCTTCACCGCCTCCGATACGTTTCCCATGTCCAGGCCGCCCGCCAGAAAATAGGGCCGCCGCATGCCGGAAAGCAGGCTCCAGTCGAACCGGGTTCCCGTTCCGCCCTTCCCCGCATCCAGGAGCACGTAATCCGCGCCGCTGTCATTGGCCGCTTCCACGTCCCGCTCTCCCGCGATAGAGAAGGCTTTGATGACCGGAAGGCCCGTAAGCGAACGCACCTGCCGGATGCCGGCCTCATCCTCCGTCCCGTGAAGCTGGATGAGATCGATGATCCCCCGGTCCGCGATCCTGGCGATCCGCTCCGGTTTTTCGTTCACGAATACGCCCACGGCCCGGATCTCCGGCATCAGCAGCGCCCTCAGCTCCTCCGCCCGCTCCGGCGGCACATACCGCCTGCTGGCAGGGGCAAATACAAAACCGATATACGCGGGCCTGCATGCATTGGCGGCCGCGATGTCGCAGGGCCGGGACAGACCGCAGAATTTTATTTTTGTCATGATCGTCCCCTCAGCTCCGCCAGCTTCTTTTTCTTATCCGGCGCGCGCATCAGCGCTTCTCCCACCAGCACCGCGTCCGCTCCTGCCTCCCGGAGCCTGCTCACATCCTCCGCGCCCTGCACGCCGCTTTCGGAAACGAACAGCACGCCCTCCGGGATCCGCTCCCGCAGGCGGAGGCTGTTTTCCGCATCCACGGAAAAATCCTTCAGATTCCGGTTGTTGACGCCGATGATCCTGGCTCCCGCCCTCACGGCAAGCTCCTCCTCCGCCCCGTCATGGGCCTCCGTCAGGGCGGAGAGCCCCAGCGCATCGCACAGGGAAAGGTATTCCGAAAGCTGGCTTTCCGAAAGGATGGAACAGATCAAAAGCACGGCGGAAGCGCCCAGAATTTTCGCTTCGTAGATCATGTATTCATCCACGGTAAAATCCTTGCGCAGGCAGGGAATGGCGACCGCCTGCGCGATTTCCTCCAGATACCTGTCGCTTCCCAGAAACCATTTCGGCTCGGTGAGCACGGAAATGCAGTCCGCTCCCGCCGCCTCGTATTCCCGGGCGATCTGCAGATAAGGAAAGGCTTCCGCGATAATCCCCTTCGAGGGAGAGGCTTTCTTGCATTCGCAGATGAAGGAAAGACCGGGCTTTTTCAGCGCTTTTTCAAAGGGAAAGGCTCCGGCAGGAAGAGACAGCGCCTGTCTCCGGATCTCTTCCAGAGGTGTCTGTGTCCGCGCTGCGCGGACACGCTCCCGCGCATGCTCCGCGAGCCGGTCCAGGATGGTTCCTCCTACCCTCATGCCTGTTCCTCCTTCCGGTTGCTGATCTCGATCAACTTCTGCAGGACCGCAAGGGCTTTTCCGGAATCAATCAGTTCTCCGGCAAGAGCGATCCCCTCCCGGAGACTCTCCGCCTTTCCTCCGATGTAAAGGGAAGCGCCCGCGTTCATCAGCACCGCGTCCCTCTTCGGCCCCATTCTTCCGTTTAGAATGGCAAGGGTGATCTTCGCGTTTTCCTCCGGCGTTCCGCCCTGAAGATCGGCCCGGCTGCAGCGCCTGATCCCGAACTCCTCCGGCGTGATCACGTAGGATTTGAACCATCCGTCCCGGATCTCGCAGACGGAGGTGGGCGCGGTTACGGAGATTTCGTCCAGTTTTTCCTGCCCATAGACCACCATGCCGCGGCGGACGCCCAGGTTGATGAGCACCTGTGCCAGCGGCGCTGCCAGATACTCGTCATAGACGCCGAGAAGCTGCATGACGGGCGTTCCCGGATTGGTCAAAGGCCCCAGAATGTTGAATACGGTGCGAAAACCAAGTTCTTTCCTGATGCCTCCCACATACTTCATGGAGGTGTGATACTCCTGCGCGAAGAAAAAGCACATGCCCGCTTCCTTCAGAAGCTCCACGCAGCGCGCCGGGCTCTGCCGGATGTTCACGCCCAGCGCCTCCAGACAGTCCGCCGTCCCGCACTGGGAGGAGGCCGCCCGGTTCCCGTGCTTCGCCACCTTCATTCCCCCCGCCGCGGCCACCAGCGCGGAGGTGGTGGAAATATTAAAGCTGTGGGCGTTGTCCCCGCCGGTTCCCACGATCTCAAACACCTCCATCCCCGTGTCCACCCGGATGGCATGATCCCGCATGGCTGCCGCGCACCCCGCGATCTCATCCGTGGTCTCCGCCCTGGCGCTCTTGGTGGAAAGCGCCGCAAGAAAGGCAGCGTTCTGCGTCTGCGTGGTTTCTCCGCTCATGATCTCATTCATCACCGCGTAGGCCTCGTCATAGCTCAGGTCCTCTTTGTCCACGATCTTTACGATTGCTTCCTTGATCATTTCCACTTCCTCCGTTTTGAAACAGCCGCCTGCCAGGGCTTTGGCAGCTGCTGCGCCTGTTTGAAAGCCGATTGCAGCGTGCCTCAGCACTCTGCAATCGCAGACACATTCGCAGTCCGGGCTTTGCCCTTCCTGCTCATGTGTCTTGCCTGGCCGATGTCGATGCGGCTGTGCATGCAGGCATGCCCACCGCATCGCCACCTGCCAGGGCTTTCAAACAAAAAAGTCCCTGACAGATAGATAAAATACCATCTGTCAGGGACGAATCTTACAAAAGTATAAAATCCGCGGTGCCACCCTGGATTCACAGGAATACCCCTGTGCGCTTGGCGGGATACCATCATATCCCCGGCAACTGACGTATGCCCTCACGTTGCAGAATACTCTGTGAACGGCAGATCATCCGATCACTGCCGGATCACTGGCTCACATTTGACTGCACCCTCAGCGGTCCATTTGACAACTTGTTTCTCGCCTGACTCTCAGCGCCGCAGGCTCTCTGTAAAGGCATCATTGCCGTTATCTCCGCTTCAACGGTTTGGCGTATTAAATTGGCAACAGATTATCACAGAATATAGGGGGATGTCAAGCGTCAAATTTTAATCAAAATTTTCCACTGCCCTTTCTGGTTACTTTTCACGGGGCAGGGAACCAGACGAAATATTCCACGAATTTTTGCAGGAAAACATTCCGCAGAGTCTTCCACGGAACTTTTTCGCTCATATACGGTTGAAAAATGAAGAAATAGCTTTGTAACCGTACAAAAATTCATTT
>DWUW01000133.1 GCA_019120525.1 Candidatus Eisenbergiella stercorigallinarum
CCGCCGCCGGTGCTGCCCGCGCAGGCTCCGATGAACATCAGGAGCACCAGGAGCGTCCGGGAAAATTCCGGCCACAGGTTAAAGTCCGTGGTGGCAAAGCCCGTGGTGGTCATGACGGAGGACACCTGAAAGGCCGCATGCCGGAAGCTGTCCGCCAGATTTCCCACCTGGGAAAGGATATTAAAGGCGATCAGCACGGTGGAAGCCGCGAAGATCCCGAAATAGGCCCTGACCTCCTCGATCTGGAAGGCTTCCTTCACCCGCTTCGTCAGAAGCAGGTAATAGAAGCTGAAATTCACGCCGAACAGGAACATGAAAACGGTGACCACGATCTGCAGATAGGGGCTGTAACGGGCCATGCTGTCTCCCCAGATGGCGAAACCGCCCGTCCCGGCGGAGCCAAAGGTGGTGCAGAGGGTATCAAACAACGGCATTCCGCCGATCAGCAAAAAGAAGATCTCCAGCACGGACATGGCAAGATAGATCCCGTACAGCACAAAGGCGGTCTCACGCACCTTCGGGACCAGCTTGCTCACGGAGGGGCCGGGGCTTTCCGCCCGCATCAGATACATGGTCTGGCCGCTGGAGAGGGGAATGATCTGCAGAAGGAAGACCAGGACGCCCATACCGCCGATCCAGTGGGAAAAGCAGCGCCAGAACATGCCGCCCCGGGATATGGCCTCCACATCCACAAGGATGCTGGAGCCGGTTGTGGTAAAGCCGGAAATGATCTCAAACAGGGCGTCCACAAAATGGGGAATATCCCCCGCGGCCCACAGGGGCACCGCGCCGATCAGGCTCATCAGGACCCAGCCCAGCGCCACGGCCACATAGCCCTCCCTGGCAAACAGCTGGAAATTCCCGTTTCTTTTCCAGGAAAGGCCAAGCCCCGCCGCAAGCGTCAGCGCCGCGCAGACCAGATACACCGTCCAGGTATCCTCCCCGTAGATCAGGGCGACGATCATGGGCAGGAACAGGAAAAAACCTTCCACCCGCAGGATCCAGCCAAGGATATAGAAAATGCTTTTGTAATTCATGAAGTCATCCCTCGATTCCGTACTTTTTATCAGGCGAGAATATCCTCGATCTCATCCAGGCCCTTGTGGGTGGTCACCACGATCACCGTATCCCCGGCCTGTATCTTATCCTGGCCGGAGGGCAGGATCATCTTCCCCCTGCGCACGATGCTGCACAGAAGCAGATTATCCTTCAGCTTCATTTCCGCAAGCGGCGTATCCAGCACCTTCGCTCCCTTTTTCACGGAGAATTCCAGCGCCTCCACCTTGTTGTCCACCATGCGGTAGACAGCCTCCACGGCGCTTCCCATGGAATTCTGCATGCAGCGCACATACTGGCTGATCAGCTCCGTGGTCAGATGCCTGGGGCTGACGATGCTTCCCATATCGAAGCTGTCCATGATGCCGCCGTAGGTGATCTTATTGATCTTGGTGACCACCTTCGCCCTGGAAACCCGGGCCGCGTAGCAGCCAAGCATCACGTTTTCCTCATCCAGGCCGGTCAGGGACACAAAGGCGTCCGCGTTTTCCAGCCCTTCTTCCTTTAGAAGCTCCGTATTCGTGGCGTCTCCATATATGATCATGGCTTTGGGAAGCAGCTCGCTCAGCTCGTCGCACCTCGCCCGGTTATTCTCTATGATGCGCACCTGGATCCTGGAGCGCAGGAGCTTTGACGCCAGATAATAGGCAAGCCTTCCGCCGCCCGCGATGATCACGTCGTGGATCATCCTGCTTTCGATCCCGATGTTTGCAAACAGCGCCTTCATCCGGTCGGGCGGGACGATCACGGAAATATAATCGCCTTCGTGAAGGACCACGTTTCCATCCGGGATCAGGACCTGATGGTTCTCCCGCTCGATCACGCAGATCAGAAGGTTCCCTCCCACCTTTCTGCTGGCATCGATGATCTTTTTCCCGTTCCACGCAGAGCCCTTGGGAATCCGGAAGCGGACCATGTCCACCTTGCCCTTGGCAAAGGTATCCACCTCCATGGCGGACGGGATCTGAAGCAGCCTGGCAATGTCCGCCGCCGCGGCCAGCTCCGGATTGATGGCCATGGAAAGCCCAAGCTCCTCCTTGATGAAGCCGATCTCCTCATAATAGCCGGGGTCGCGCACCCTTGCGATGGTCTGGCAGTGTCCCGCCTTTCTGGCGATCAGGCAGCACAGCAGGTTCACCTCGTCCTTATTGGTCACGGCGATCAGAAGATCCGCTTCCTTCACGCCCGCTTCCTCCTGCACCCGGTAGCTGGTGGCATTGCCGTGGACGCACATCACATCCAGGAGGTTTCCCACCATGCCGATCTTCTCCTCGTTCGTGTCGATGATCGTAATCGCGTGTCCTTCTTCATTGAGCTGCTCGGCCAGGATATAGCCCACCTTGCCGCAGCCTGCGATAATGATCTTCATCTGTCTGTCCTTCTTCCTCGTGTCAGTGTATAAGCATCCCTATTATACGTTGGGTTTCCTAAAAAGGCAATCCCCCGCCGGGGCCGGCGTTCCGGTTCCTGCCCGGCCTGTGTCCGGCCCGCGGCCGGGACGCGGGCAGAATATTAAAACCGGCGCAGGAAAATCCCTGCGCCGGCAGCTTTCGGCAATTCTGTATCCTGTGTTTTATTTGGTCCTTACAAATACCTGCATCTCGCCTTCTCCCCTGTTCGCCCAGGTAAAGTAAGGGATAAATACAAGCCTTACGGCATCGTATCCGGGCCTGCGGTACACATGGTAAAGCTCCCCTTCCTTCTTGGGAGACTGCTTCTGCCTGAGGCCGTCCGCAGTCAGCTTCACCACGGGAACGCCCTGGATATCGCTCTTTTCCTCCGTAAATTCCGCCTCATCCGGAAGCACGAAGCGATGCAGCTCCCCGCCGTTGTCCGCTTCCTCCATGCAGTATACAATGGGGCCTCTGGTCACGGCGACCCTGCCGATATCCTCCCTGACCCTGGCGTCCGCTTCCATAACGCGTACGGTCATCGGGAAATCCAGCTCAAGCCGGTCTCCGTCCTGCCAGGTCCTGGAAAGATAGAGATAGCCGTCCTTCACCGTACCAGCAGCGTCCCCTTCTTTTCCGTTCACGGTCCAGCCCGCGCACCAGTCCGGAATCCGCAACGCCAGGGTGAAATCTGCCGCCTCGTCCAGCTTAAGCTCCACCGTCACCCTGCCGTTCCAGGGGAAACCGGAAGTCACGCGCAGGTCCGCCTTCTTCCCTCCGAAGTCACACTCCAGGGTACTTCCCATGTACAGGTGGAAATAGAGCGTATCCTCCGACCGGGTATAAGCGTAGGAAGAAATGGAGCTTACCAGCCTCGCGATGTTGGGCGGGCAGCAGGCGCAGCCGAACCATTTCTGACGCACCGGCTTCACATGGAATTTTCTCTCATCCTTATGGCAGGCCTCGGGCAGGCTTTCCAGCGGGTTCACATAGAAGAAGCTCTTCCCGTCCAGCGCCATACCGCTTAAGATCCCGTTATAGAGCGCCCTTTCCATCACGTCCGCGTAACGGCTGTCCGCCTTGATCTGCAGCATTCTCCTCGCGAAAAATACCAGGCCGATGGACGCGCAGGTCTCCGCGTAGGCCGTATCGTTGGGCAGGTCGTAGTTGAAAGAAAACGCTTCCCCGATGTGGGTGGCTCCAATGCCTCCCGTAATATACATCTTTTTACGGGTCATATTTTCCCAGAGCCTCTCACAGGCCGCGTACAGGCTCTCGTCCCCGGTAAGCCGCGCCACGTCCGCCATGCCGGAATACAGATAGACCGCGCGTACGGCATGTCCTACCGCCTCGTCCTGCTGCCTTACCGGAAGGTGCGCCTGGTTGTAAGCGTAACGCTCCTCTTCCTCATGCCCCTTCTTCACCCGGTCAGGCTGCTCCAGGTCGAAATAATAAGGCCTAGTGCCTCTTTGTTCCACAAAGAAGCGGCTCAGATCCAGATATTTCTTTTCCCCGGTCTGCTCATACAGACGCACCAGCGCCATCTCCGCGATCTCATGGCCGGGATAGCCCTTCTTTTTTCCTTCCTCCGGCCCGATGCAGGAGGAAATATAATCCGCGTACCGCTCGGCCGCCTTTAACAGCTTATCCTTGCCTGTCGCCTGATAATAGGCCACAGCGCCTTCGGTCAGATGCCCGAAGCAGTAAAGCTCATGGTTGTCCTTCAGATTGGTAAAGATCTTATCCTGATCGCTGATGATATAGTACGTATCCAGATACCCGTTTTCCAGCTGCGCGGCGCATACGATATCAATGGCTTCGTCCGCCGTCGCCTCAAGCTGCGGATCCGGATGCTGCGTCAGGGAATATCCCACCGCCTCGATCCATTTGGAAAAGTCGCTGTCCTGGAACAGGCAGCCGTAAAAACGGTCCTCCAGATGATCCATATCCTCCGGCAGCGGCTGGAATTCCAGCGGCCACTTCACGGGATGGTAAGCATCCTTCAGCTCCCTTCTCTTCTCGTTCAGCTTTCCCGCCACCTTGAAATTTCTCATGGAAAAGCTGGGATCCGCACCCGGGACACGGTCGTTCAGCGCTTCCCACTGATAGGGGATCACTTCCTTCCTGACCAGCTCCATCTCGTTTTTCCAGAAATCATCCGTCACCTGCACTTTTCTTAAAGAAAGCGGGCTGCTGTACTCCTTCTGATTCATGGCTTCCTCCTTCTGCCTCTTCGGCTTCCCAAAATCCATTCGGATACGGCGTCCGTCCGCGCCGTCTGTTTCCTCATACCATCTTTTATCATATCAGGAAGCGGATTTTGTTTCCATTGATATTCTGGAAAGGAGCATGTATAATATGGAAAAACTTTTTTATCTCTTTTGCAGCTTATGCAGCCGGCCCATCCGCGGCCGGACCTGGAGGAAACCGGAAATGAGCGTTTATTTACAGCTGATGCAGGAGCGCCGGATCAGCTCCGCCAACCATATCACCATGATCCATCCTACGCAGCATCCTGACCGTGTGCTGGAAGAACATGATTTTCTCTATATGATTGACGGTACGTGGGAGATTGGCGAGGAAACCGGGCAGCCTGACGGCCCATCGTCCATCCGGAACACCTTCCGGCTCGGCACGGATGATCTTGTCATCCTCCCCGCCGGCAGACATCATTTCGGCGTCGCCCCCTGCTCCCCCAGGAACCGCCACATGTACATTCACGTAACTCCCCTGGAATCTGAAAGGAGGGCCAACAGGAATTATCCCTCAGCGGCCTCCGGTTTTCCGGCATCCTTTTCGGAAGATCCGCTTTCCGGCCAGGCCGCCGTTTTCTCCAGCCTGATCCACTGCAGGAACGCCCCACGCATCCGCGCGCTCTTTGAGGAGATCATCTCGGAAAGCTGGGGGAGTTCCGCCCTGAAACAGCAGAAGCTGTCGCTTCTTTTCAATCTTCTCCTCTGCGCGCTCCTGGAACAGCAGGAAAAAAAGAAAAGCCCGGCCGGCGCGGACGCCCTGACAGAGGAGGTATCCCGCCTGATCCAGGCCACGCCGCAGACCTTTTTTACCGGGAAGGAGCTTGCGGACCGCTTCTATGTCTGCGAACGGACCCTGACCAACCATTTTAAAAGCGTATTCGGGAAAACCCTCTATGCCTACCAGATGGACGTCAAGCTGGAAATGGT
>DWUW01000134.1 GCA_019120525.1 Candidatus Eisenbergiella stercorigallinarum
GTTCCGGGTCCGCTGCTTCTTACGGACCCGCTCCACCCAGGCGGTATCCTCGCGCATCTCCTGCAGCCAGCGGCGGATGTCCGTCTTATAAATATAAAAGTTGTCGCTGGTTTTCAGGATGTGGTATTTGCGTTCCACCACCTCTTCCACGTAGCCCTTCAGATGCTCCCGAAGAAGCTCTCCGTAATTCCGCTTTTCCAGAAGCCTTCCGAAAAAACGGTCCATGTTGTGAAGCATGTCCTGCAGCGCCCGGTTCAGCTTTCTGGTATTGACCAGGGCGGTCCGCAGCATGGACAGGTTCATGCGCGCGTCATTTTTAAAGGAAAAAAGGGTGGCGTACACGTTCTGGATATAAACCTGGGTATCCTCCTCCGGCTCGCTGGCGAGGCGTTCAAAGGCTTCGATCATCACGGAGGCATAATCCGGAATGACGATGTTTGCCGTCATAGTGGAATAATCCTCCACCCGTCGCAGCCAGCCGAACTTAAGAAGACGGTTCAGGATCCGCCCGGGCGCCGTCTCCTGCGCCTCCTCGTCCGTTTCCTCTTCCTCCCGCTTCAGCCCGCATCCTGTCCGGGCGCACAGATCGGAGAGTATCTGCAGGCAGGCCTCCCGGCTTAAAAAATAATTGTTATACTGATACTCGTCGTTCACGGCGAGCAGCGCTTCTATGTAAACATCCCGGTTCACCGACCGGAACAGGCTCCAGAAGGAAGCCGGGATTTCATAATAAAACTGCAAGGCTTCTGTCCTCTCATTCTGTCATACTTTCAGCACGACCCGCGCGGCGCTGTCACTTCCGTGCCGCATTATCTCTTCGTCCCGTCCGCCCGTCCTTCGGACTCTGTCCGTCCGGCCATTTCCGCAAGCTGCTTTTTCTGCTCCTCTGACAGGGAATCCAGAAGATAATTTTTCTGCGTCCGCTGGTTCTCCAGATAATCTCCTCTCAGGCGCTCTGCGGCCAGGCGGATCTCCTCCTTCAGGTCTCTGGCCGAAAGCAGGCGGCAGCCCTGTCCGCGGATGATGATCTGCTCCAGGCCGTCCGAGGTGGCCACGGTGATGTCGTACTTCGCCCCGTTTTCATGGGTGAATTTCTCGATGTACTGATCCGCCGTCTCCGCCTCCTTCGTATAGACCACATGGATGTTGTGGTAATCCAGGACCTCCGTCTCATGGCCCTGTACCCGGTAGGCGTCGAACACCACGATCACCTGACAGCCCGCCGTGCCCTGATAGTTGCACAGGATATCCTGCAGCAGGCCGCGGGCGGCGTCCACGTTTTTCTCCGCCAGCTCTTTTAGCTCCTGCCAGGCGAAAATGATGTTGTAGCCGTCCACCAGAAGATAGCGGTCCCGGCGGGGAGACGGCTTTTTCCCGCTCCCGGCGGATCCGGTCTGCGCCTCTGCGCCGTAGACCCGGCGGCCGGAGCGATAGCGGTTCCAGCCATCTTTTCTGGGAGCCGATTTGTCCCGCCGGTTGGCTCCATAGGTGCGGGCCAGGATCTCGTCAATCTCCTCCGTCCCCACCCAGGCTTCTTCCTTTTTTCCGTCGTTTTTCCGGGAAACGATCTGGCGGGAGCGGCCGTTCTGCCCTTCCGCGCTGTCCGTGCCGTCCGCCGGATTTTCTCCTCCGGGAAAGCCCGGCAGGCCGTTTTCTGCCATGCCGGACGCGGACAGATTTTCCGGAACGTAATCCTCCGTCTCCTCTCCCATCCGGGAAAAGGGAAGGTGCATATAATCCGGCACCCGGTCCCAGGGCACCACAAAGCCGGAGCCGTGGGCGCAGAATACGGAGTCCGCCGGATTGTCCACGTCTCTGGCCGGATCATAGCCGATGCGCTCCATCACCTCCGCCGTGTTGTGGCAGGGCTCATAGCCCTTTAAGGTGACGAAAAGCCTGCCGTTTCCCCGGCTGTAGGCGGCAACCTCCTTCTGGTAGTCCTGCATTTCGGAAGCGGGCGCTTCTCCCTCGAGGACCGCCATGCCCGCTCCGTTTCCCGGCTCCTGCTGTATCTCATGCGTCCGGATCGTGCCGTGCATCCGCTCGATGTCCGTCATGGCCCGGCCGATCAGGCCGGACGGGATCTCCAGCCGGAAATCATACCAGGGCTCCAGCAGCACGCAGTCCGCCTGCATCAGTCCCTGCCGCACCGCCCGGTAGGTAGCCTGCCGGAAATCCCCGCCCTCCGTGTGCTTCAGATGGGAACGGCCGGAAAGCAGAGTGATCTTCACATCCGTGACCGCCGCTCCCGTCAGCACGCCGGGATGCTCCCTTTCCTTCAGATGGGTCAGAACCAGCCTCTGCCAGTTCCGGTCCAGTTCGTCCTCGCTGCAGGCGGAAGCCACCGTCAGCCCGCTGCCCGGCTCTCCCGGCTCCAGCAGAAGATGCACCTCCGCATAATGCCTCAGCGGTTCAAAATGGCCCACGCCCTCCACGGTATTCGCAATGGTTTCCTTATATACAATATTTCCGGTCCCAAAAGAAACCTCCACGCCGAAGCGTTCCCGGATCAGGTGCCTTAAAATCTCCGTCTGCACCTCGCCCATGACCTGCGCGTGGATTTCCTGCAGCGCTT
>DWUW01000135.1 GCA_019120525.1 Candidatus Eisenbergiella stercorigallinarum
CCGTAATATTTGGCAGTCAGAAGCTTCCTCTCTCCCGGGATCTTAAAGGAAGCGTCCAGCGTCCAGTATTCTTCCGGGATGAAGGCCGCGATCTCATCTTCTCTGTCGCAGATCATGCGCAGGGCGACAGACTGCACGCGTCCTGCGGAAAGCCCTCGCTTCACCTTGGACCAAAGAAGCGGCGAGATCCTGTAGCCTACCATGCGGTCCAGCGCGCGCCTTGCCTGCTGGGCATCCACCAGGTCCATATTGATCTCGCGGGGATGCTTCAGGGATTCCTTCACCGCGTTTTTGGTGATCTCGTTAAAGGTGATCCGGTATACCTTTTTTCCGCTCTTCTTCAGGTTCAGAGCCTCCATCAGATGCCAGGAGATCGCTTCCACTTCCCGGTCAGGGTCCGTCGCCAGATAGATCTTTTCGGCCTTCTTCACCTCTTTGCGAAGGTTTGCCAGAATATCTCCCTTCCCGCGGATCGTAATATATTTCGGCTCGTAATCGTGCTCCACATCAATCCCCAGCTTGCTCTTGGGCAGGTCGCGCACATGGCCGTTGCTCGCGGCCACCTCATAGTTCGGCCCGAGGAATTTCTTGATCGTTTTCACTTTTGCAGGTGATTCCACTATTACAAGATACTTTGCCATCTTATACCTCTACATCTTACCTCTTTCCGAAAGATTCTTCGCCGCCAAAAGCGCCGGAGGATCAGCAATCGTGAATCACTATACACCATATTTTATATGGTTGCAAGAAAATTTACAAAAAAACATCCTGCGGCGTACTTCTGCGGAAACGGTTTCCCTCCTGCACGCAGCTTCCCTCCAGCGTAAGCTCCATCAAGAGCCCCGCAAGCTGCGGCAGGCCGCAGGATATCCCCGCTCCCTCCAGTTCCTCCCGCAGCCGG
This sequence comes from Candidatus Eisenbergiella stercorigallinarum, assembly GCA_019120525.1. Taxonomy (GTDB): domain Bacteria; phylum Bacillota; class Clostridia; order Lachnospirales; family Lachnospiraceae; genus Eisenbergiella; species Eisenbergiella stercorigallinarum. The sequence continues at coordinate 902 of DWUW01000135.1, forward strand.
TCCAATGTTACCGCGTCTCCCCCCATCAGCCGCAGGACGGCGTTTTGCAGGCCTTCCTTCCCTCCTTCCTCCTTCGGCGGAGCCGGGTTTTTCCTGTCCGCATGTTCCTTTCTGCCTGTGAAACGCAGTGCCGGCGAAAGCCTCTTAAGCTCCTCCACCAGCCGCTCCGGGGAAAGAGCCGGCGTGGCTCCCTGCCAGATCAGCCGGTTGCAGCCATAGCTCAATTCATCCGTGATCCTTCCCGGTACGGCCCAGACCTCTTTTCCCTGTTCCAGCGCCATGTCCACCGTGATCAGCGTCCCGCTTTTCTCCCGCGCCTCTACCACCAGGATCAGGTCTGAAAGGCCGCTGATGATCCGGTTCCTCTGGGGAAACAGCCCCGCCCTCGGAGGCGTGCCGGGCGGATATTCAGAAATCACCGCGCCGCGGCTGGCCACCGCTTCATACAGCTGCCGGTTCTCCGGAGGATAGCAGATATCCGGGCCGCAGCCGAGCACCGCGCAGGTCATCCCGCCCCTCTGCAGCGCCGCGCGCTGTCCGATCCCGTCGATCCCCCTTGCCAGCCCGCTGACGACGCACACGCCTGCCCCCGCAAGCGCTGCGGCAAACCGTTCCGCAAGGTACGCGCCGTAAGCGGAGCAGACCCTGGCGCCGATCACGGCCGCGGCTGGCGTCCCTTCTTCCGGAAGCCGCCCCTTCACGTAAATCGCCTCCGGCCTGTCCGGGATATGCAGAAGACGCCCGGGGAAGGCGGGATCCGAAGCCGGATACAGATCCATTCCCTTTTGGCGCAGCGCTTCATATCCTCCCCGGATATCCGCCCTTTCCCTTGCCGCAAGCAGCTTTTTTGTCTGTGCTTCGGTGAGCCATAGCCCCAGCTTCCCTTCCTCCAGCTGATAAACCCCTTCCGCGCTTCCCACCGCGTCCATCAGCCTGCGGACGGTCGCCCGCCCTATTCCTTCTATATTATATAGCCAGTGAAAAAATGCCCTCTCCCGCAGGATTCTGTTTTCCTCCATCCGTCCTCCTTTTCTTTTATGCCGTCCCCGGGTATTTCCCCGCCGAAAGCCTCCAGCAGGCCGCCTGGCTTAAATGGATCCTCCCGATCTCCTCCGCGCCGTCCAGGTCTGCCAGCGTCCGGGCTACCCTGAGAAGCCTGTGGCAGGAACGGGCTGTCAGGCCGAACTTTTCAAACATCTGCTGAAGGAAGCTTTGCCCCTCCTCTTTCAGTCTGCAGTAACGGTCCAGCTCCCTCTGGCCCATCTGGGAATTGCTCCGGATCCTCCCTCCGGCGACGGGGTCTGATGAAAACCGCCATTCCTGTCTCTGTCTCGCTTCCAGGACCCGGTTCCTCCAATCGGCGCTGTCCGTCGTATCTTCCTTCTCCCGCTTCATCAGCGCGTCAAACCGCACCCGCTCCACCTCCACGCACAGATCCATCCGATCCAGTATCGGGCCGGATATGCCTGCCAGATACCGGGCGATCTGTCCGGGTGTACAGCGGCAGCGGTTTCTGTCCGGGTAATAGCCGCAGGGACATGGATTCATGGCTGCCGCGAGTATGAAATCCGCCGGATAACAATAGGAGCCGCTGTTCCTTAAGATCCGTACCCGTTTTTCCTCCAGCGGCTGGCGCAGCAGGTCCAGCGTGGATCTCCTGAATTCCGCCAGCTCGTCCAGGAACAGGACGCCTCTGTGCGCCAGCGAAACGGCGCCGGGACGGGGAACCTGTCCCCCTCCTATCAGCGCGTGTCCGGTCACCGTATGATGGGGAGCCACGAACGGCCTTCTGTTCCCGGAAAGGTATTCTTCAGCCGAAAGCCCCGCCACGCTGTAGATCGATGCGGTTTCCAGCCGTTCCTCCTGCGACATGGGCGGCAGGATGGACGGAAGGCAGCGGGCGATCATGGTCTTCCCCGCCCCAGGCGGCCCGATCAGGAGGATATGATGGAACCCTGCCGCAGCTGCGGCCGCCGCCTGTTTCGCCCCTTCCTGCCCGCGGATTTCCCCAAAATCATATCCTGTATCGGGCGCGGCAGCCTTTGCCTTCTTCCTGCCGCCCGCCAAAGGGCCATCCATGCGGAGCGTGTCCGCGAGCTCTTCCAGTTTACGCAGCCCCTTCAGGCAGATCCCCTCCACCATCCCGGCTTCCTCCAGATTTTCCGCCGGGATCACACAGCATCTCATTCCCTGCTTCCTGGCTTCCAGAACCATGGGAAGGATCCCTCTCACCGGCCTGACGTCCCCGTTCAGCCCAAGCTCTCCCGCGATCAGGACTCCCTGCGTATCCTCCGGTGTGATAAGGCCCTGCGCGGCCAGGATTCCCGCCGCGACGGGCAGGTCATAAAACGTCCCCTCCTTATGCAGGCTTGCCGGGGAAATATTCACCGTGATCCGCATGGGCGGAAGCTCGATCTGCGCGTTGCCAAACGCTGCCCGGATCCGCTCCCTTGCCTCCTTCACCTCGCTTCCCAGAAGGCCCACCATTTCAAAGCAGGGCAGTCCCCTGGAGCAGTCCACCTCCACACGGGCCAGATAGCAGTCCAGCCCGTGCAGTCCCCCTGTTATGATCGTACTGTACATTCCTTTCTTCCGCTTCCTCCTTTCGTGTTTTCCGTTGTTTTACAATATGGGATTTTTCCTCAGAGATTTTCAGATTTGTCAGAAAGACCTGTGGTTTTCTTCCCTTTCAAAGCCTTCCCGGAGCTTTAAAAGAGCTCTTTTTTCAATCCTTGAAACATAACTTCTGGAAATATCCAGTTCTTTCGCGATCTCACGCTGGGTCGCTTCCTCGCCGCCCGACAGCCCGTAGCGCAGCCGGATGATCTGCTTTTCCCGCCCGGTCAGCAGGGTGTCGATCATATCCGAAAGCCTTGAAAGGTTCCGCTCCAGCTCCAGGCGTTCCACGATATCCGGCATTTCCTGCGCTGTCACATCCAGAAGGCTGATCTCGTTTCCTTCCCGGTCCGTTCCGATGGGTTCATAAAGGGAAACCTCCCGGGAGGTTTTTTTCTTGCTGCGAAGCATCATCAGAAGCTCGTTGTCGATACACCTGGCCGCATAGGTAGCCAGCCGGCTGTTTTTTCCCGTGTCAAAGGAATCCACCGCCTTGATCAGGCCGATGGTGCCGATGGAGATCAGATCCTCCATATCCTCATCCACATTCTGATACTTTTTCGCGATATGGGCTACCAGCCGCAGATTTCGTTCTATCAGCTTCTGCTTGGCCTCCCTGGCTTTTACGCCGTCGCTCCCTCCCAGTGCCTCAAGGCACTCTCTTTCCTCTTCTTTCGACAGTGGTTTCAGAAAGGTTTTCAAAAGGAGCCCCCATAGTCAGTTTAATACTATTCTATGTGGCCCCTCTCTTCAAAGTGCCAGTACCCGTCAGAACAGGAACATGGCAAGGGCGTAATTGCTCACATCGATCCCTTTTTGCGTCAGGCGGAAAAAAATCTCCCCGTTTTCCTTTCGGGAGCGTGCCAGAAGCCCTTCCCGGGCCAGCCGTTTGGCAGGCTCCGCGTACACCGTCTCAAGTTCTTCCCCGAACAGGCTCCGGAAGGCGTCCGCGCTGACTCCTTCTGTTTTCCGCAGTCCCAGAAACATGAATTCCTCCATCTGTCCCCGCCTGTCAAGGCATATCCGTTCCTTCTTGATCACGGTATCATCCCCTTCCTCCCCCGCATGCGCAAGATACTCCGCCATATCGGCAGTATTGTTCCAGCGCACATTTTCCCGGAGGGAGGCGGCCCCCAGGCCAAAACCCGCGTAATCCGTCCGTTCCCAGTATGACAGGTTATGCCGGCAGATATAACCCGGCCGGGCATAATTGGAGACCTCATAACGCCCGTATCCTCTTTCCTTCAGGAATTCCCCCGTCTTCTCATACATGAGCCTGTCCTCCTCCTCCGAAGGAAGGGGCTTTCTCTCCGGCCGCGAAGGATGGCGCTCCGTTTTGGAAGGATCTGTCCCGCTGCCCGGTCCGGCATCCTCCTTCTGTCCGTACCATTCATAAAAGGGCGTCCCCTCCTCAATGATCAGGCTGTAGGCGGAGATATGCTCCGGCTTCAGGTCCGCCGTCTTCTTCAGCGTATCCATCCAGCTTGCCACGCTCTGTCCGGGCAGGGCGGACATCAGGTCGATGTTCAGATTGGAAAAGCCCGCCCGCCTGGCCTCCTCATAGCCCACAAGGAATTCCTTCCAGGTATGGATCCTGCCCAGCGCCTTCAGCTCATCATCGTGGGCGGACTGCAGGCCGATGCTCAGCCGGTTTATGCCGGACGCCCTCCAGGAACGCAGCTTTTCCGCCGTCAGCGTGCCCGGATTGGCCTCCAGGGTGATCTCCCGTTTCTTTTCCGGGACGAAGGAAAAACGCTGATAAAGCCCATCCAAAACAGCGGCGGCCTGTCCTTCTGTCAGAAGGGACGGCGTACCTCCCCCGAAAAAGACGGTCTCCACGCAATAATCCGCGTACAGCGGAGCCTGCGCACGGATCTCCGACAGGAGGGCTTTCACATATGCTTCTCTTGCGGCTTCATCAGATGGGGCGGAGAGGAAATCACAGTACAGACATTTCCGGATACAGAAAGGGATATGGATATAGATGCCGAGAGGCCTTTTTTCTCCCGGGACAGCATTGCTTAAAACAGAATCCTTACTCATTTAACATAGCAGAAAAAGAGGCTGTCCGCAACCTCTTTTTCATTCCTTTCCCTATTATTTCCTGTCGTCCAGCTTCAGGACGCTCATGAAGGCCTCCTGCGGGATCTCCACATTCCCCACCTGGCGCATGCGTTTCTTGCCTTCCTTCTGCTTTTCCAGAAGCTTCTTCTTTCTGGTGATATCGCCGCCGTAGCACTTGGCCAGCACGTCCTTTCTCAGCGCCTTCACCGTTTCCCTGGCGATGATCTTGCTGCCGATCGCCGCCTGGATGGGGATCTCGAACAGGTGCCTGGGAATCTCGTCCTTCAGCTTCTCGCACATCCTGCGACCGCGTTCGTAGGCGCTGTCCTTATGCACGATGAAGGACAGGGCGTCCACCTCTTCCCGGTTGATCAGGATGTCCAGCTTCACCAGCTCCGACTGCTCATAGCCCTTCATGTCATAGTCAAAGGAAGCATAGCCCCGGGAGCGGGACTTGAGCGCGTCAAAGAAATCGTAGATGATCTCATTAAGCGGCAGCTCATATTTCAGGAGGGCACGCTTCTCCTCCATATATTCCATGCCAAGATACCTGCCGCGCCTCTCCTGGCACAGCTCCATGATGGAACCGATGTAGTCGCTGGTCACCATGATCTCCGCGCTCACGATGGGTTCCTCCATGTATTCGATCACGGACGGATCGGGCAGATTGGAAGGATTGGTCAGCTCGATCACCTCTCCGTCCGTCTTGTGCACCTTGTAGACGACGCCCGGCGCGGTGGTCACCAGATCCAGATTGTATTCCCGCTCCAGCCGCTCCTGGATCACCTCCAGATGCAGCAGGCCCAGAAAGCCGCAGCGGAAGCCGAAGCCAAGCGCCACCGAAGTTTCCGGCTCGTAGAAAAGGGAGGCGTCGTTTAGCTGCAGCTTTTCCAGCGCGTCCCGCAGGTCCGGATATTTCGCGCCGTCCGCCGGATACATGCCGCAGTAGACCATGGGCAGCACCTTCTTGTAGCCGGGAAGGGGTTTTTCGCATGGCCTGTCCGCGTCCGTCACCGTGTCGCCCACCTGGGTGTCCTTCACATTCTTGATGGAGGCGGTGATGTAACCAACCATGCCCGCGGAAAGCTCGTCGCAGGGAATGAACTGCCCCGCGCCGAAATAGCCCACCTCAACCACCTCTTCTTCAGCGCCGGTGGCCATCATGCGGATCCTGGTCCCCTTTTTCACGCGCCCTTCCATGATCCGGCAGAAAACGATGACGCCTCTGTAGGAATCATAAAGAGAGTCAAAGATCAGCGCCTGCAGCGGGCTGTCCGGGCTTCCCTTGGGCGCGGGGATCTTATGCACGATGGCCTCCAGCACCTCGTCAATGCCGATCCCGTTCTTTGCGGAGATCAGCGGGGCGTCATGGGCCTCCAGGCCGATCACGTCCTCGATCTCCTCCTTCACCCGTTCCGGTTCGGCGCTGGGCAGGTCGATCTTATTGATGACAGGGAACACATCCAGGTCATGATCCAGCGCCAGATATACGTTGGCCAGCGTCTGCGCTTCAATCCCCTGCGCCGCGTCCACCACCAGCACCGCGCCGTCACAGGCCGCCAGCGCGCGGCTCACTTCATAGTTAAAGTCCACATGGCCAGGCGTATCGATCAGGTTCAGGATATACTCCTCCCCGTCCTTCGCCTTGTAGACGGTGCGCACCGCCTGGGATTTGATGGTGATCCCCCGCTCCCGTTCCAGGTCCATGTTATCCAGCACCTGCTCCTGCATCTCCCTGCTGGTAAGCAGTCCCGTCTTCTCGATGATCCGGTCCGCCAGGGTGGATTTCCCGTG
>DWUW01000136.1 GCA_019120525.1 Candidatus Eisenbergiella stercorigallinarum
GAGGCTTCCGGATTGGCGGAGGGGACGGAAGGAAAGGGAAGCTTCTGCTGATCCTCGCCGCCGCGTCCCTCCTCCTTTTTCTGTTGTTTTCCTCAGCCAGGGAGATCCTCATGCCCGGGCCGGAGGGGGAGTATATTGCCGCGGCGGAGGCGGAAAACCTCACCCGGCTTCTGGAAGAGCTGGCGGGCCGGGAGCTTCCGGCGGAGGTGTTCGCGGACGGGGCGGCAGGCGGAACGGTTTCAGAGGATGGGTATCTGCTCTATGAAGGCTGGGAGAGGATCGCCGCCCTGTTTCCGGAATGCGGATATGTGCTTCCAGAAGGATACCGGGGGAAGGACCGGGTGCTTCTTTCGGATTGGTACGGCTTTTTTGACGTAGCGCTGGCGGTCTGGGATACCCGGGGAGAGGTACGGGATGTGAGCCTTCTGCCAGTGGGGACCGGAGCGGATGTGACGGACGGGGAAGGGAATGCGCTGGCATCGGATCAGGTCTTTTCTTTGGCCCCGGACGGCGGTGTTTATGCCTTCCTGACGGAACGGATGGAGGACTGCCTGTTCCGGCCTGTGACCGCCGTGTGCCGGGACGGGGTGATCTACGCGGTAAAGAGCGTGGATGGGAGAGAAAGCCGGCTGTCCAATCTCTGGATCGTAGAAGCGGCGGAGGAAGGGCTTCTGGTTTTTGCGCAGGATCGAGAGATCCGGATTCCCTTTTCAGACGGGGGATGGACAGAGCTTTCCGACGGAATCCGGGAGATCCGAAAGGTCCGGGAGCAGGTGGCGGATCTGCGCTTTGAGGACGGCTCTCTTTGCGGGATCCACGCCAAAACCGGGAAGATCTCGGGAAAGATCCTCCGGGTGGAACAGGACGGTGTGGAGATAGAGGGGAGCGGATTTCTCCCCTTTGCCGACAGCCTTCGGATCACCCGCATTTACGGGACGCTGAAGAGCTATGAAAAACAGGATCTTCGGATCGGTTATGATTTCACGGATTTCGTAATAGAAGACGGCTGCGTGCAGGCCGCCCTGGTGGTGAAGGAAGAAAATATGGAAAAGATCCGGGTCCTGGTGCGTACCGACGGGTTTTCCGGCCTGTACCATGAGACGGTTTCCCTGACGGCGGACTGCGGGCTTTCCGTGTTTTCTTCCGGAAGCGGGGAGGAAGCGTCCCTGACGGTCCCGGCGGGGGAGACGCTTTCCATCGATGAAAAAAGCGGGCTGTTTTCCGGGGAAAACGCCGGGGAAGGAATGTCGGATATCGTCCGCATAGAGCCGTCGGCACATACCGGGCGGATCCGGCTGCACAGCGTGGAGAGAAGCCAGGGGACGCCGGAATACCGGGGCTGTCTGGAACTGCGCCGCACCGGAGAGGGGATCCTTGTGATCAATGAGCTGCTGCTGGAGGAATATCTGTACGCCGTGGTTCCCAGCGAGATGCCCGCCTCTTATCCGCTGGAGGCGCTGAAGGCCCAGGCGGTGTGCGCGAGGACGTACGCCTATGCCAGGATCCTTCATGCGGGACTCCCGGAATACGGCGCGCATGTGGATGACAGCACGTCCTTTCAGGTTTATAATAATATTCTGGAGAACGCGCAGACCACCAAGGCCGTCCGGGAGACGAAGGGAGAGCTTCTGTGGTACGGGCAGGAGCTGGCGGATACGTACTACTATTCCACCTCCTGCGGTTATGGAACGGATCCGTCGGTCTGGTCCGGCTCCGATCCGGGACAGTTTCCCTATCTGCAGGGGAAGGCGGTCAATGCGGCAGGCGTGGTGGACGCCCAGGGAGACGCCGTGGATGAAACGGCGGACGAGGCGGACATTGCGGCGGCGGATGTCATGAAGCGGGAGGAGAGCTTCTCGGCGTTCATCCGGGATGTGCGGCCTTCGGATTTTGAGAGCGCTGAGCCATGGTACCGGTGGACGTATCAGGCGGATGAGCTGGATACGGCGCTTCTTTATGAACGTTTGCTGGAGCGCTGCGCGGCGGCCCCGAATACCGTTTTTGTCCGGCAGGAAAACGGGGAGTATGTGAATGAGACGCCCTCCGATCCCGGACGGATCCTGGAGCTGTCCATTGCGGAACGGGGGGCAGGCGGCGTGGTGCAGACGCTGCGGATCGTGGGAGAGAAGGAGGAGATCCTGGTGAAAACGGAAAATGCGGTCCGTGCCGTGCTGTGCGATCCGTCCGTTTCCGTGATCCGCCAGGACGGCAGCGCCTGGCAGCCGTCCGGTCTGCTTCCCAGCGGCTTTTTTACCATTGAGACTGTGAAGAAGGACGGGGCGGTTGCGGGCTTTACCCTGTACGGCGGAGGCTTCGGCCACGGTGTGGGGATGAGCCAGAACGGCGCGAGGAGCATGGCGGAAAACGGCTGCGACTGGGAGACGATCCTGAGTTATTTTTATGAAGGGATCAGCCTGAAGAGAGGTGACGGGCTATGATGAGGATATATCGGATCATAAGGGGCTTTGCGAGACAGATGAGCCGGGCGAACGTGAACGCCTATGCGGCGAGCACCGCTTTTTTTATCTTTCTCTCCCTGATCCCCATGATCATGCTGATCTGTTCGGTGCTTGCGGCGACGCCGCTTCTGCAGAAATCGGATCTGCTGACGGCGGCGACCATTTTTCCCCCGTCCATCACCCCTCTGATCGTGGGGCTGATCGAAAATATCTATGACAGCACCTTCGGGATGATCAGCATGTCGGCCATCGTGACCGTCTGGTCGGCGGGAAAGGGGATCCTGGCCCTGATGCGCGGGCTGAACGCCATGAACGGGGTGGTGGAGGACCGCAACTATGTGTTCCAGCGGCTGATCGCTTCCTTCTACCTGATCGTTTTTCTGGCGATGGTGGTATTTTCCCTGGTGGTGATGGTGTTCGGAAACCTGCTTGCCTCTCTGATCGTCCGGCATGTGCCGGGAATGGAGCGGCTGTTTTCCCTGCTTCTGCATTTCCGGGGGATCTTTTCCTGGTTCGTGATGACGCTTCTGTTCGCGCTCATGTATACCTTCATCCCGAACTGCAGACAGCGGTTCGCCTGGCAGCTTCCCGGCGCGGCCTTTTCCGCCGTGACCTGGAACGTGTTTTCCTGGGGCTTTTCCATCTATGTGAGACATTCCGGCGGCTTTGACATGTACGGAAGCCTGACCACCATCGTGATCCTGATGCTGTGGCTGTATTTCTGCTTTTATCTGTTCCTGATCGGGGCGCATATCAACCGGTTCCTCGCGCCGTTTCGGAGGGTGCGGGAAAAACAGAGGCTGATAAGAAGAGAAAAAGGAACCGGCAGAAGATGCGGTTGAAAAAGTCAGGCAGAAATGCCGGCTTTCGAAATAAAATGAAGGAAAACAGGGAAAAAAAGCAGATAACCTGCCGGCTGGCTCCATGCGCTTGACATTTTCAGGCGGGACTCTTATAATCCGGTTCATGAATTGCGGCGGCCGGTAACGCCGCGGTTCATGGAAAATCGGCCGGCGGCTGTTCCTGACAGCCGGAACGGACGGGAAAGGATGGATGCTGCGGATGGAAAAAACGAGAATCGCGGACCAGGTCAGCGTCCCCGTCAATCATGCGGATGAACTGGATTATGTGGATTATCAGATCCTGGAAATGCTTCAGGAAAACGCCCGCATTTCCGCGAAGGAAATTTCCGAGCGGGTATTCCTCTCCTCCACCTCCGTGGCGGCGCGGATCGCCCGGATGGAGGAGAAGGGAGTCATAGCGGGCTACAGCGTCCGGGTCAATCCCCTGGCGCTGGGCTGTTATACAAAGGCGTTTATCTGTGTGGACATCGAGCCGAAGCAGAAGAAAGAGTTTTATCCCTATGTGGAGCAGTGTGAGAACGTGGTGCAGTGCACCTGTGTGACTGGAGAATACGCGGTGCTTCTGGAATGTCAGTTCCATAACACCATGGAGCTGGACTATTTTATCGGGGAGCTGCAGAGCTTTGGAAAGACAAAGACGCTGATCGCGTTTTCCACCCCGACGGAGCACAGGGAAATCTACTGGAAGGGCGACTGCCCGGAAAAATAGCGGAAACAAATCGGTATCGGGCTGAAGAAATCACAGAGCAAGGGGCATATGGAAAATGGCGAAGAGGCTGACGAAAGGGTCAGTCTTTTTTTATTCAAAAAAATGGAGTGATCGGTATGGAGAATACGAACGAGATGATCAGGATCGAACATTTGCGAAAGAGATTCGGGGACCTTCAGGTGCTGGAGGATATCAATCTTACCGTCCAAAAGGGGGAGAAGCTGGTCATTCTGGGGCCGAGCGGAAGCGGGAAAAGCACGCTGATCCGCTGCATCAACCGTCTGGAAAAGCCAACCGGCGGGGAAATCTACATAGACGGCGAGCTGGTTACCCAGAAGAACCGGGTGAAGATGTCCAGGGATCATATGGCGATGGTGTTCCAGCAGTTTAATCTCTACCCCCACAAAACCGTGCTTCAGAACCTGACGCTGGCGCCTATGAAGCTGCACAGGATCCCGAGAAAGGAAGCGGAGGAGGCCGCGATGGAATATCTGGCCCGGGTGGGGCTTGCCGCCAAGGCGGACGCCTATCCGCAGAACCTGTCCGGAGGGCAGCAGCAGCGCGTCGCCATAGCGAGGGCGCTGGTGACGCATCCTGAGATCATCCTGTTTGACGAACCCACCAGCGCGCTGGACCCGGAAATGGTGGGAGAGGTTCTGGACGTTATGGTGGAGCTTTCCAAAGAGGATATCACAATGCTCTGCGTGACCCATGAAATGGGCTTTGCCAGACAGGTGGCAGACAGGGTGATTTTTCTGGACAGCGCGAAAATTGTGGAGGAGGGAACGCCGGAAGAGGTGTTCGGGCATCCGAAGAACGAACGTACAAAGGCTTTCTTTGGCAAAATTCTTCACTGACGGATCAAAACAGATGGCTGCAAAGGACGGCCGCGATGGAATGCCGTTGACCGGCGGCAGAAGGAGGAGATTATTATGAAAAAAAGGATCGTTGCAGGCATGATGGCTATACTGATGGCGCTGGGAACTCTGACCGGATGCGGAAGCGCGCAGGCATCCGCGGCGGACGGAGCCTCCGGTTCGTCCGCGCAGAGGACCGTGGAGGATATCCGTGAGGCGGGCGTCCTGAAGGTGGGAGCCAAGTCCGATACGCTCAACATTGGCATGATCGATACCTCGACCGGAGAATACAAGGGATATGAAATCGATCTGGCCTATGAGATCGCGGCATCGATTTTTGACTGTACCGCCGAAGAGGCAAAGAAGAACGGTCTGGTGGAATTCACCTCCGTAACGGCAAAGACCAGAGGCGGGCTTCTGGATAACGGGGAGCTGGACTGTGTCATCGCTGCCTTTACCATCACGGAGGAGAGGAAGAAATCCTGGGATTTTACGCAGCAGTACCGCCTGGAGCCCGTCACGTTTTTGGTGAGAAAGGACTCCGGCGCGACGACGCTTGCGGATATGGACGGCTTTATTATCGGGGTCGGCCAGGGAACGACCACGGCGGATCTGATTAAGGAATACGCGGCGGAAAAGAACATCGACGCGAATTATGAGATTCAGGATTTCCAGTATATCACGGACGGGGTCGCGGCTCTGAAGACCGGTCAGATCGACGCCTACTCCGTTGACCGTTCCGCGCTGGTTTCCTATGTGGACGATACCCTGATGCTGACGGAGGACGCTTTCGGCGTGCAGGAGATCGGCATTGCGCTGAAAAAGGGCAATGATGAGCTGACTTCCTATATGGACGATGTGATCACCGATCTGAAGGAGTCCGGAAGGCTGGATGAAATGAAGAAGGAATGGGGCGTCATGACGGACTCGGAGGTGGAAGCGGCAATGCAATAAGGGCTGAAACGGGCCGTACAAAGCGGAAGGAAGAGGAAGAATGCCGCGGAAACAGGAAAATCAGAATCTGGATAAAGGTGGTGGCTGCATATGCTGGAAAGCTTGCTGGATCCCTGGAGATGGGAGCGTTCCTTTCAGGATTTCCCGGATTATCTGACAGGGTTTGGAATGACATTAAGAGTAACTGTGGTTGGCTGGCTAATCGCCATGGCAATCGGAATATTTCTGGGGCTGATCTCCACGGGAGAAAACAGGGTGTTGAAGGCGGTCAGCAGAATCTATGTGCAGTTTTTTCAGAACACCCCGGTAACTCTGCAGTTCTTTTTCATCTACGTGGGAGTTCCGGTGATCATCCAGCAGATGTTTCACATGTCGAGGGCGTACCGGATTTCCAAATTTGTGATCGGTATATTCGGCGTAGGACTTTACCATGGCGCCTATATTGCCGAGGTAATCCGTTCCGGCATCGAGGCGGTGCCGTGCGGACAGCGGGAAGCGGCCATGTCTCAGGGCTTTACGGGAAATCAGACGATGTTTTATGTGATTCTGCCGCAGACGCTGAAGATGATCCTTCCTCCGCTGACCAGCCAGACGCTGGCGCTTCTTAAGAATACGTCGACCCTTGCCATGGTCGTCGGCCTGGATCTGATGTACTACGCGGACAGAAGCGTGGGCTATACCGGATATTTTCAGGGCTATCTGATCGCGGCAGCCATGTATTTTATCGTATGCTTTCCGCTGTCGATGCTGGTGCGGGTATTTGAACGGAACGCGGCCAGAAATCCCGGTATGAGGAAAAAAAGGAAAAAGAGGATGATGGAGGTGGCGTAATATGACAGGTGTGCTCACAGCAGACAATCTGAAATATATGATGGGCGGAATGAAGCTGACTCTGGAGATCGCCGCGCTCGCGTCGGTCCTGTCCATCCTGCTTGGAACCGTACTGGCGCTGATGAAAACCTACTGCAGGGGAACGATTGGATTCCTGAACGTACTGGCATCCGTTTATGTGGAGATTTTCCGCTGTACGCCCCAGCTTCTCTGGATTCTGATGTTTCGTTTTTTCGTGACGGGCGGCGGTTTTAATCTGGGCGTTGTCAGCCTGAGCGTGGTTTCCGCGCCGTATGTGTGCGAGATCGTCAGGGGCGGGCTGAACAACATTTCCCACGGTCAGTTTGAGGCGGGATATTCCCAGGGCTTTCATTTTATCGGAATCCTGTGGCATATCGTGCTGCCGCAGACCTTCCGGGCGATTATTCCGTCTCTGATGTCTCAGATAACGTCGATCATCAAGAGTACCTCCCTGCTGGCTTCCATCAATATTTTCGAATACCTGTTCACCTGTAACACGGTTGTGCTGAACGCGACGAGCATCGGCGGTATCTTCACGGTGTACGCCATGGAGGCTGCCGGGTACTTCATCGTCTGCTATCTGCTGGTTGTTCTGGTAAACACGCTGGGCAGAAAATTCAGATTTGCATAGGAGGAGAGAAAATGGAAATCAAAACGGTGGGAATCATGGGAGCGGGCGCGGTTGGTTCATATTTCCTGTGGGGCATGAGAAATCTCCCCAGGGAGGATATCTGCCTGATCGCCAGGGGAGGGCGGAAGGAACGGCTTCAGAAGGAGGAAATGCTCATCAACGAAGAACGCTTCCTCTATCCGGTGAAAACGCCGGAGGAGGCCGCGGGCGTGGACCTTCTTCTGATCGCCACCAAATATGGAGCCCTTCCCGGCCTGCTTGAGGATATCAAAACGGTTGTAAAGCCACAGACTGCGGTGTTAAGCCTCTTAAACGGCGTGGATTCCGAGGAGCTCATCGGGAGAGCCATCGGAGAGGAGCATATGCTGTATTCCCTGATGCGTATCTCCTCTGAACGGAACGGGAATGTCATTTTCTTTGATCCCGAAGAAACCAGAGGGATGTGGTTCGGAGAAAAGGGCATCCATCAGATTACGCCCAGAGCGCAGGCCGTGCTGGATCTGTTCGCGAAGACGGACTGCAGATGTACCTGGAAGGAGGACATCATGGCGGAGCTGTGGTACAAATATGCGATCAATATTTCCCACAATCTGCCGCAGGCGGTGATTGGCGTCGGACTTGGCTGCTATGAGGACAGCGTGCATATGGATTTCCTGGCGAGAAAGCTGTGGGACGAGGTGATGGCGGTGGCGGACGCCAGAGGAATCGCCACAAGGGGCTATGCTCCCACCTGCTGCAGTAGAAAGAACGCCCATCTGTCCACCTTGCAGGATCTGCTGGCAAAGAGGCATACGGAGATCGACATGTTCGCCGGAGCCATGATACGGATGGGGAAGGAAGCGGGAATTCCCGTGCCATACTGCGAGTACACATTTCATGCCATTAAGGCACTGGAGGAAAAGAACGACGGGAAATTTGATTATTCCTGACGCGCTTCGCTCCAGGAAAGGAAATGGAGGTAAGAATGGACTATAAAATCAATGAAAACCTGTGTCAGGCGAAGCTTTCGATCATCCGGCGGATCACCGACCTTGCGCAGGCAGAAAAGAAGCCGGGAGACCGGGTGGTGCTGTTTTCCAGCGGCCAGCCCGCCGATGAGGCGATCCCGCTGGAAATGGTGAAGGAATATACGGCAAGGGTGATTGACAAGTACGGCTGTGAGGTGCTTCAGTACGGCGGGCATAAGGGATATCCGGCCCTGATCCCCGAGATCCGCAGATTTCTCAACAAAGACGGTACTGTCGCCTCCGGAGATGATGATTTTGTCATTACCTATGGCTCATCAGAAGCGATTTTTGCCGTCGGCAGCGCCTTTATCCGCCCCGGGGACCGGGTGATTGTGGAGGATCCCACCTATCTGAATGCGACCAATTCCTTCCGCTACTGCGGCGCGGCTCTGGTTCCTGTCAAAACTGATCCGGATGGCGTGAACCTGGAAACGCTGGAGGGAGCCATGAAGGGCGGCGCGGCCTTTTTCTATACCATTCCGAATTTCGGGAATCCTTCCAGCATCACCATGAGCCTGGAAAAGAGAAAGGCGGTCCACAAGCTGGCGGTGAAATATCAGATTCCGATTCTGGAGGATAATCCGTATGGCTATCTGAGATTTTCCGGAAATGAATACATTCCTCCCATCAAAAGCTTTGACAGGGAAGGAATCGTTCTATACATGGGAACCTTCTCCAAGATCGTGGCGCCGGGCATGCGGTGTGGCTTCCTCTGTGCAAATAAAGAACTGATTCCCAGATTTGTGGTATTCAAGGGAGTTTCCTCCAGCGGAAACATTAACTGGAGCCAGTATATTATCACGGAATTTTTTAAAAATGTGGACATAAACGAACATATCAGCAGAATCAGCGCCATCTATGAAAAAAAGGCTCTCGCCATGTACCGAAAGATGAAAGAATGCTTCCATCCGGCTGTGGAATATGCCATGCCGCAGGGCGGCATGTTCATCTGGGCGAAGCTTCCAGAGGGCGTGAGCGCGACGGATTTCTGCCTGGAGGCGGCAAAAAGGCTGAAGATCGCGGTGGTTCCGGGAAATGACTTCTTCATCGGAAGCCCGGAGGACTGTAGCTTTATCCGGCTGAATTTCTCCAAACCCTCTGTTGAGGACATCGAATACGGCATTGAAAAGCTGGGAGAGCTGACCTTCCGGTACTGCAGCTGAGGATCGCCGGAACGGGCGAGGCCATGCATCCTTTGGATTAAAATATATCAGATTTCAGGACAGGAGGGCAGTATGAAAAAGTTTTCAGTTGTGATATCAAGACAGTTTGGAAGCCTGGGACGTCCCATCGCGAAGGAAATGTCGGAGATCCTGGGCGTGGAATATTATGACAGGGATATCGTGACCATGGTGGCAAAGGCGCATAACATCACGATCCGGGAAGTCAGCAACCTGGAAGAGAAATCCTCCCGGTACGCTTTCATGAAATTCCCACTGGGAAACGGAACGGTCGCGGCACAGGATAAGATCTTTGACTCCACGGCAAGGATCATCCGGGAGCTGGCGGAAAAGGAGAGCTGCATCATCGTGGGACGGTGCGCAGACGCGATCCTCGGCGACAATCCGGACAACGTGAACATTTTTATCTACGCGCCCTACGAGGAGAGGCTCGTGAACTGCGTCAACGAGCTCGGCATGGAGCCGAAGGAAGCCAGAAAGATGATCCGCGACGTGGACAAGGCGAGGAATGCGTTTCACATGAGGTATGCCAAGTATAAGCCAAATGACACCAATCACATGGACGTCATGATCAACAGCAGCCTCCTCGGCGTAAAGGGGACGGCGGAATATCTTTGCGAGATGGTGAAAAAGCGGTTTGCGGATGATCCGGAGGAATGACGGACAGCGCTGTATCCGCTGCACGCCGGATGCCCCTATATCTGTGAGGCCGCCCGGCCCCTCCATGCGGCCCGCACGGGCGGCTGTATGGAGGGGCGTATCGTGAAAAGCCGGAGAATCCGTCATTTGGTCAGCGGTTCCTGCTGAAAATGAAAAATTTCAGGGGCAGATACTCATACGAGTTACATCTGCCCCTGTCTGAACCGCACATGGTATACATTTTTAATGCTTCCGGCCGCCGCGTGTTCTCGGGATAATCAGGTGTGAGACCGGACACCGGCGATACAGCCTGAAACAGGCCATAATCCTCCCGGAACCGGAAGCTTTTTTTATTATAATCCTGAAAATGGGGTTTGACAAGTGCGGACGGGTGTGTTACAGTGACAATAGTTTTGAAGAAATGAATCATTTTCCAAAAACTGGGAAGGGAAGAAGTAGGAGAAAGCGCAGGCCCACAGAAAGCAGCCGGCTGATGAGAGGCGCGGGAGAAGCTGATCCGAATACATCCCGGAGTTCTGCACCCAAACCGAAAGGGAGTAGGCTGCAGCGGAGGCGCCCGTTATCGTGCGAAGAGTATCGCGATCGCATCCGGACTGCAGCTGGATGGGGAGCCGTACTTGATGAGGCAGCCGGCGCGAGCCGTCTGTGAAGAAAGGTGGTAACACGATGAGAATCGTCCTTTCTCCTGAAATGGGAGAGGGGATTTTTTTATGCCTGAAAAAGTAAGATGAAAATGCCGCTTAGACGGCGGCGGATGAAATCCTGCGGATTTCATCCTGGAAATTAGCCTTGCGGCTAATTTCTCAGATTAATATGCCGCTGACGCGGCGGAAAGAGAGGAAGACATGCAGGTATTTGAGGAACTGAGAGCGAGAGGGCTGCTGGCGCAGCTGACGGATGAGGAAGAGATCAGGGAGATGGTCAACGCGGGAAAGGCCACGTTTTACATCGGCTTTGACCCTACGGCGGACAGCCTTCATGTGGGACATTTTATGGCGCTGTGCCTGATGAAGCGGCTGCAGATGGCGGGAAATAAGCCCATCGCGCTGCTGGGCGGCGGCACGGGCATGATCGGGGACCCCTCCGGCAGAAGCGACATGCGCACCATGATGACGAAGGAAACCATCGACCATAACTGTGAATGCTTTAAGAAGCAGATGAGCAAGTTCATTGATTTCTCAGAAGGAAAGGCCATTCTGGCGAACAATGCCGACTGGCTGCTGAACCTGAATTACATCGAGCTGCTGCGCGACGTGGGAGCCTGCTTCTCCGTCAACAACATGCTCCGCGCGGAATGCTACAAGCAGAGAATGGAACGCGGCTTAACCTTCCTGGAGTTCAACTATATGATTATGCAGGCATATGATTTCCTGCATCTGCACAACAATTACGGCTGCAACATGCAGT